>JAYSPO010001722.1:0-5613 GCA_043722015.1 Candidatus Kuenenia sp.
GCCACGTTCCACAGCCGCACCACATCAAACTGGGTCGCCGATATTGCCAGCAGTCCGCCGTCAGGATTCAGAGCTGCATCCCGCGGAATCTTTTCATTAATCTTACGCGGCATCCTTGGCTCGTCGTGCAGCACCTGATGCAGCACGGCGACCTTCGAACCACGAAAAGGCAGTTCCCCAACGAGCAGTTCATAGAGCACGATCCCCAGCGAATAGATGTCGCTGCGACGATCGACCCGATGCCCTTCTCATGCGGCCTGTTCAGGACTCATGTAGGCCGGCGTGCCGATGACCTGGCCGTCGGCAGTGAGCGTGATCTCCGCGTCGTCGCGCAAGGCCAGTCCAAAGTCCAGCAGCATTGCACGGGGCCTCGATGAATTCGAAGCCAGTGAGGATGACTGATTTGCCGATGCTGATGCGGAAACCCCGGATGCCGTGCTGGCGTGTGCGGAAGCGTCGAGCGAAGTCGACAGACTTACTCCTGGAGCAAACTGAACCATGATATTGGCGGGTTTGACATCGCGGTGGATGAGCTTCATCGAGTGGGCGTACTCAAGCGCTTCCGCGACCTGAGCGACAAGTTCAGCGGTTTCACGAAATGCGAGACGGCGGACCTGACGCAATTCGCGAACCGTAACGCCTTCGACAAAAGCCGACACGATCGCCGGTCCTTCCTCCAGCTCTGTGACTTCATAGACCGTCACGATTCCCGGATGCCGAAGCTGTGCCACAGAACGCGCTTCTCGAAAGAACCGTTCACGGTCTGATGGCGAGCCCGCAATACTCGGATGCAGGAAGCTTAATGGCCACGATTCGGCAAAGTTCCGTATCTCGCGCCTTCCACACGGCCCCGAACGCACCGACACCAACTTTTTCCAGAAGCTCAAATTTTCCCAATGTCTGGGAGCTAACGATCATTGTTTCCGCCAGATCGTCCAGCAGATGAAACGCACTTCCACAGGCCTCGCAGACTGTTTCATTCGACGATTCTTCAGTCGGCGGAATCGGGTTCTGGCAATAGGGGCATTGTACTTCTTCCATAACGACTCATCTTTCGACCGTGCCGCGTACCGTCTGATTTCTGATACAAAGGGATTATCGCAGACCACCGTTGCCAAATCCACTTCGCAGGGCCTGCCGGTCGTTGAGGGGTGCAGTCGGCGATTTCGGTAGGTCCTGCTTGCCGAGCAGGACTTCGCGGCCACGCCGCGACCAGCGACGAGTCGGCGGTCGAAAGGACGGCCACGCTGCGACGTGGAGCGGATGTGCGACCCATGGCGGTTCGCCTTACGGCGAAAGTCCTTTCCGGCAGAAAGGACCTACTTTAACAATCCTCCCCGACTACATCCGTCGGCTGCCGATTGAACTGTGACCACCATCTCTCGAACACTTTCAACCGGCCACAGTTTCCGGCGGACGCTTCAGAATCTTCGCCACGACTTCGCCCGGCTGTCCATCCAGCAGACTGTTGATTCCAGTTGGACGAACCATCGAAAGCTGCTCGCCGCTGAGTCCGAACAGATACATCAATGTGGCGTGATAGTCGAAGTGATTTACAATATCGGTCACGGCCTTGTGGCCGAATTCGTCGGTTTCTCCGTGAATGCAGCCGCCTTTGATGCCACCGCCGGCCAACCACATGCTGAAGCCGTACGTGTTGTGGTCACGGCCAATGTTCTGTTCATTCTGAATCACCGGCAGACGGCCCATTTCACCACCCCAGTGAACCAGCGTCGCATCGAGCAGCCCGCGCTGTTTCAAATCCTGCACCAGCGCTGCTGCAGGCCGATCCGTGCGACCACAGACACTCGGCAGCGCGGTCATGATGCCGCCGTGATGGTCCCATGTCTGGTTTCCGGTATGCAGCTGCACAAACCGCACGCCGCGTTCCACCAGGCGGCGCGCGATCAGACACCGCGTGCCGTATTCCCGAGTGACCTCATTGTCGATGCCGTACAGCTTTTGCGTCGTCTCAGATTCCTGCGAGATATCCATCGCCTCGCTCGCCGCGACCTGCATCCCGGCGGCCAGCTCGTAACTTTGCATCCGCGCAGAGAGATCATGTTCCCCAGGATGCTCCAGCAGGTGCGCCTCATTGATGCGGCGCAGGTAGGTCAGCATCCGCACCTGGTTCGCGCCACGCAGTGAAGGCGGTGGATCCAGATTCAGAATGCGTGGTTCCTGAGATCTGACCACGGTACCCTGATACACCGACGGAAGCCAGCCGTTCTGCCAGTTCTCAACGCCCAGCACCGGAAGGCCCGACGGATCAGTCAGCACCATGAACGAGGGCAGGCTGGCCCGGTCACTGCCCAGCCCATACGACATCCACGCACCCAGCGCTGGTCGACCGGCCAGCTGCCGTCCTGTGTTCAGCGCGTTAATGGATTCGCCGTGATTGTTGACACCCGTGCGCATGGACCGAATCAGACAAATTTCATCCGCGACGGTTCCGAGATGTGGCACCAGTTCGCTGAGGTCCATGCCGCAGTCGCCGTATTTTCGGAATCGCCACGGACAGCCGAAGAGCTTGCTGCTGGCTTCTCCGGCGTTGTCATATTTGATGTCGCCCGTAAAAGACTGCAGGTGCCGCTTGTTGAGTTCCGGTTTCGGGTCGAACAAATCGATATGACTTGGCCCGCCCTGCATGAACATCGAAATCATGGCCGTGGCCTGTGGCCGGGCAGCGGGCAGTTTCGGTTTCAGATCAAACGTCACTGCTTCAAGCTGAGGCTTCGGTGGTTCCGCATTCAATTCCTGCTGCCGCAGCCATGCCCATGCAAGCCCGCTCAGCCCTAAAGCCTGCTGAGCCATCCAGTGACGTCGCGTGTTAATCGACATACAAAAACCCATTCGAACTCAACAAGGCGTGACACAAATGATTCAACGCGGCAGACTGTGCTTCGGGCGTTTCGCCGGGCATTGTCAGAAACTCCACACCGGCCTGCACGTCGCTCTCTGCAGGCGTGCGACTGAAAACCAAGCGCCATGCCAGCGTCGCCTGAGCAGCCAGATCCGTGCCGGCTTTTTCGCGAACGCGATTGGCAAGCAGCTCCGCCTGCTGAATCACGAACGGATTATTCATCATCAGTAGTGACTGCGGCGCGGCGGTTGAGGCGGCTCGTTTTTCGCAGTTCGGGGTCATCCGTGGCAGGTCGAAAGGTTCCAGAACTCCGAGCGGCATCGATCTCCGCACCTGAACATAGATACTGCGACGGAATTCTGCGTCGCCCAGCGGTTCGACTTTCCCCGAAGGACGCCCGGCCGAATCCCGCGTGTCGATCGCAAGGACAATCTGTCCCACGTCATCGGGACTCACGGGTATCGGAGGACCAAACGGCTTATCGACAAGTTTGCCGCTCACCGCGAGCACAGCATCACGCATCGTTTCCGCTTCCAGCCGCCGCACATTCATGCGCCCCAGCAGCCGGTTGTCACCATCGACCGCATCAAGGTCCGGACGACGCACGGACGACTGCCGATACGCCGTCGAGGTCACGATCATGCGGTGCAGCCGTTTGAGCGTCCAGCCTTCGTCCATGAAATCGCGCGCCAGCCAGTCGAGCAGTTCCGGATGCGACGGACGGTCGCCCTTGATTCCGAAATCACCCGGCGTCAAAACCAGTCCCGCGCCGAAGTGATGCAGCCAGAATCGATTCACCAGCACGCGTGCCACCAGCGGATGTTGTCCGTTTGTCAGATGCCGGGCATAATTCAATCGTCGGCCTGTCGTGGGAATTTCCGCAGCATCCACCGGAATGACCAGCCCTGTCAAATTCAACACGGCCAGTTCGCCCGCTGCGATTTCTTCCTGAGGCTGTTGATGATCTCCCCGAGCGAACACTTTTGTGACGGGAACCTGCCCGGCGACTTCCGTCAGACACATCACGTAATCGTCGGCCGGTCGCTTCTTCTTCGTCTCCTCCGTCAGTTCGTCCCATTTCTTATTAAAGCCGTTCAGGCGATCAGGCAGATACAGATAAACGGAGCCGCGATCCACGTTGAGAAACGGATACTCTTTAATCAGCAGTTGCTGTTCCGGAGTCCGCTTGTCTGCCGCAGTCTCCCGCGCCGCGCGGGCCAGCGGTTGCTGTGCGCCAGGCAACTTCTGAAGTTCTCGTTCGAACGTGTCATTGACGATGCCGTCCAGTTCTTCGGTCCGCTTTTTCGCGACGTCCGCGAGTTCTACATCGACAGCCGCCGCTGCGGTTTGCGTTTCCGATGACCACAGCGACACCAGACGCCCGGTCGGCACACGCCAGTTCTGAACGTCGTATGCCGGCTCAAAGATCGCACGCAGACGATAGTAATCGGCCTGACTGACAGGATCGTATCGATGGGCGTGGCATTGTGCGCAGCCGACGGTAAGTCCCAGCAGCGAAGTGGAAGCCACCTTGATGGCCTCCGCCATGACATCGTTGCGAGCCACATTCTGATCGACACTGCCGTCGGCAGTCCCATCCGGACACATCCGCAGGAAACCGGTGGCGATCAACTGATCAGCCTGCTCAGGCTTCAGATCCAGATACGGCGGTGTCAGAAGTTCATCGCCCGCGAGCTGCTCGACCAGAAACTGATTCCACGGTTTGTCGGAGTTCAGCGACCGAATGACGTAGTCGCGATACTTCCAGGCCCACTTCCGTTCCGTATCATTGGCCGTATAACCATCGCTGTCGGCATAGCCCGCCACGTCCAGCCAGTGCCGAGCCCAGCGTTCACCGTACGCCGTTGAACTCAGGAGCTGATCAACGACTGTTGACCAGGCTTCCGGAGATGCGTCAGCCACAAACGCATCGACAGCTTCGATGGAAGGCGGCAGTCCGATCAGATCAAAGTAAAGTCGTCGCAGCAGCGTTTCACGACCTGCCTCCGGGCTGAAACTCAAGCCCTGACGTTCAAGACCGGCCAACAGAAATGCATCGATGGGAGTTCGTATGAGTTCCGAATGTGCAACGTCCGGAATGACGGGTTTTGCAATCGGCAGAAACGCCCAATGCTGTCGCTCTTCATCCGTAAACGTATCGCCGATGGCGAGTGCCTCCGGTTCAGTACGCAACGTCGTCGCACCTGCATCAATCCATTTGGCGATGCGATCGAGTTCCGTTGGAGAGACTTTCTTCTTGCCGGGCGGCATTTCGCCGGAAGCCAGTCGCTGATAAAGCAGACTCGCAGCGTGATCTCCCGGCACAATGGCAGCACCTGATTCGCCACCCTTCAACAGAGACCGCACCAGCCTCGCGTCCATGCCGCCATGCAGTTCTTTTTCTTCGCCATGACACTGCCAGCAATGTGCTTTCAGGATCGGCCGGACATCGACTTCAAACCGCAGCGGATCATCGAACGCACTCGCTACGGCACCTGTATGTGCCAGCAATACGATCGAAAGAATTGTCCGGATTCGGTCCATGACACGGCACCGTTCAGCAGTTTGGAAGGCAGGAATGGGCGAGTCTGGCTCGCCGGAGGGAAAAGTATTCTACTCGATAGCCCGACCACCGCATATGTCTGGCAGCAGCTAGTGCTTTGTCAAAGCAAGGATTGCGGGTTGGGTGGCCGGGGCTGGACTGAGCGGAGCGAAGGAAGCCCCGGGGTTTCGGGCTATCGCCCTCCAAC
>JAYSPO010001723.1:0-12182 GCA_043722015.1 Candidatus Kuenenia sp.
TTAAGGATTCAAGTAGGGTGTGTGCAGCGTCAGCGGAACACACCAGTCTCACACGCCTTCCCAAAATGGTGCGTTGCGCTCCGCTTCACGCACCCTACAAATAAATCAACACCCCGCAAGGGGAAGGTTGATGCGACAAACATGGTGGCGGGGAGCAATGAAGACACACTCTGCACGTCCAACATCAAAACATACGGTGAACTTGTCCCGTGGACCCTGTGTGAAATCAAAGGCTTGAGGCGTGATTGAGCAGAATCATTTTCGTTTCTGTCGGACCCGCAGTCTTCCTGTCGCAAACCCCTCAGGAGTGAACATTCGCACTAACTCCTACGCAAAGACATCGCAGTGAATAAGCCCGTTCCTGGAGGCAGCGACAGCGAGTGCCCCCTTTTTCGGGCTGCGTGACACAGATTTGACAAGAGTATTACGGTGCCCCGACTTCCAGTGCGTCGATATCGCATAACATAACGGGAGCTCAGTGACAGCCGAGAAAATCAAAACGTCACCGTCTGTGCCAACGCTTTTCGAGCTGGTTGTCGAATCGAGATAGGTGGCAAAGGCAGGAGCGAACTACAGGACTGGAATCCGAAAAAAGGCGACGATGCGAAGCGGTAAAGAGTTATTGATAGCAAGCAACGCGTATGCTGGTGAACAACGCTTGAAGAGTTGGTGGCACCTCGTGTCGACTCTGACATTGGCCGCGACCCTGCTGACTGTCGCCTGTCTGGAACTGCCGTTGCCTGTGTGTATCGCAAGCAGTTTATTGGCCAGTCTCGTGCTGGTGCGGCTGTTCATCATTTATCATGATTACATGCATGGCGCGATTCTCAATGACTCGCTAATCGCGGGCGGAATCCTGCGTTTTTACGGACTGCTGGTGCTCAGTCCGCCGCAGGTCTGGAAGCATTCCCACGATGATCATCACAAGCACAATTCCCGGAAACTGGGACCAACCCTGGGGACCTTTCCTGTCATGAGCACGGCAGATTATGCCATGGCGTCACGAGGGCAACGATTTATGTATGTCGTGACGCGTCATCCGCTCACGATTCTGCTGGGTTACATCACTATCTTTTTCTGGGAAATGACTCTCTTTGCCTTTATCCTGAAGCCTAAAGAACATTACGACGGCGCGGTCTCGGTTGTGCTGCACGTCAGCGTCGCTATCGCACTGAGTTTTATCTCATGGCAGGCGCTGTTTCTGGGGATGCTCCTGCCGATGTCCATTATCACATGTCTGGGCTCCTATCTGTTCTATGCGCAGCACAATTTTCCGGGAATGAAACGCCGTCACGGGAATGACTGGGATCATGTGTATGCCGCTTTGAACTCGTCGAGTTTCATGCGCATGAGCCGAATTATGCATTGGTTCACTGGCAATATTGGCTACCACCATGTCCATCATTTGAATGCCAAGATTCCCTTCTATCGTCTCCCGGAAGCCATGGCCGGTCTGCAGGAATTGCAGTCGCCCGAAGTCACGACGTTGTTCCCACTCGACATCGTTCGCTGTCTGCGTTTGAAACTCTGGGACCCTGCGGGAGATCGATTGTTGACATTTCGTGAAGCATCCAGCAACCGCTGAACATGACTGCACTTGCGGCCTGTTGATTTAATTGTAGGGTGCGTGAAGCGGAGCGCAACGCACCACTTGGGGAAAGCATGAGAAGCTGGTGTGTTTCGCTATCGCTGCACACAGCCTGCAAGAATCACTAAATCAACAGCCCGCTTGCGGAGGCCGGAGTTGAACTCGCAGAGAATCATCCGCGTTCAACCAGTCGCACCAGGCTGACAAGCGACTTTACCTTTAGCTTTTTCATCGCCGCACTGCGATGCTTTTCGATGGTTTTGGAACTGATGCCCAGTTGGATGGCAATCGCCTTGTTTGTCTCACCCAGACAGACCAGTTGAATGACTTCGCGTTCTCGTGCTGAAAGCTGATCCAGGTAACTTTCCTTTTCTGACAGAACGGGCGGCAGCAAACGCCCCTGGCTTCCCGCAGCCTGAAGCTGACGAAAGCCTTCCTCCACTGCTTCTATCAGATCCTGACGGTGAAACGTCCTTTCCAGAACCGTCGCAGCGCCACTGTTCATGGCACTGACACCAAGGCATGTGCGGGGTAAGGCCGTCACCAGAAGCACTCGCACAATCTGCTTCATGACCTGATCCATCACCACCACGCCGGGGATCAACTGCGGCGAGTCTTCTGCGAACCTTGCTGACGACTGGTATGTTTGAACATCGTATCCTGCCTGCCTCAGCATTATCTGGATGATATCCAGTACCGCCTGATCATCGTCGATCACGTAGACGCGTTTGGTTTCGTCTGTGACTTCAGGCGGTGTTCCTTCATTCAATGAACTTGAAGCACGAGTTCTTTTTTTTGTGGAAGGGGTCATTGCTGGGTGGGCCTGAGTGCGAAAGGGAGATCTGTCTGTCAACGTGACACGACCGTGAGTCTGCGAGAGAGTTGCTCAGAGTTCAGTCATGTATCGTAGTCCTTGCGCAGATCATGTCCTGCTACTTCCTACCCCGGAATTATGGGATGCATGGGAAATTTATTTTCTCCCGTTGGTATTCTCCGATTTCCAACATGGTTTCGGAAGGACTGTTGCCCTTTCGAGTCATCACTGTTGTTGGACGAAGACCCAAAGTCCGCCTGTGTCCTTTCTGGTCTCGAATTGCGGACAATAATGAACAGAGCGATAAGCGCCACACCGCTCGCAGAGTGTTGATTTAATGGGGTCAGACCCCATCATGACGGCAACCGAAGCTAGAACCCAAACGTTTTTGGCTTCGACTACCGTGAGTAGGGGGTCTGACCCCATTAAATCAACCCACGCCCACTTTTCACGTTCGAAAACGGGAACTACAGGCCTCAATGGCCCCTGCGAGGTGTTTTTCCTTGCCGAATTGCTGTCGTGGACTTACACTCCCCCGCTCCGTTGTCCAGCCAGAGGGCTGGAGTTGTGTCACGCTGCCACAAATCTCGTGGTGGCATTTTGGTTCAGTTCGAACGCTGGTGTACTTGTCACTGGCTGGCTGAAACACCTGAAGGTCTAGACAGATGAAAAAAGATATCCACCCGAAATACCAGCCGGTTGTGTTTATGGACACATCCACGGGAACCCGTTTCCTGATCAACTCCACGATGCGTTCAAAAGAAAAGATAACGTGGGACGATGGCACTGAATACCCGCTCGTCAAGGTTGAAATCAGTTCGGCATCGCATCCGTTCTATACGGGCAAGATGAAGTTCATCGATTCCGCCGGTCGCGTGGAAAAATTCACCAAGAAATACAAATGGGGCAAAAAAGAAGAAGAGACCGCAAAGTAGCGACTGTGATCTGACAATCTGACAAGGGCGTGCGCAGGGATCTGCGCACGTCCTTTCTTTTTGCCTGCGGGCAGAATGATTTCCAGTCCACAGATTTTGCTCACAGGCACACACTCATGTTTCCCGTTCTTGAACGTCAACTGGCCCGCTATGAGGAACTCGAAAAACAGTTGCAGGATCCGGATGTCCTCTCCAATGTCTCGCGCATGCTGGAGATTCAGAAGGAAATCGGCAAGCTGGCACGCATTGCGGCGGCCGTGCGAAAATTTCATCGTCTGGAAGGAGACATTGACGCCGCGAAGATGATGATCGACGAGGAAGAAGACCATGCCTCGCGAGAGTATGCCAAGTCTGAACTGAATCAGTTGGTCGCGCAGCGCGATCAGCTGGCCGGCGAACTGGAAGACATGGCGACGGCCGGTGATTCCATCACACGTGGAGCGTGTATTATGGAAGTTCGAGCCGGCACGGGCGGTGACGAAGCCGCGTTATTCGCCAAAGATATTTTCGACATGTACATGTCGTATTGTGAACAGCGAAACTGGAAGACCGAAGTTCTTGAATTCAGTCCCACGGAACTGGGCGGTCTAAAGGAAGTCGTGTTTTCGATTACCGGCGAGGGTGCGTTTCACTCGTTGCAATTTGAAAGCGGTGGGCATCGCGTGCAGCGGGTCCCTTCTACGGAGACTCAGGGACGCGTCCATACCAGTGCCGCCACGGTGGCCGTGTTGCCTGAGGCCGACGAAGCGGAAATCGATATTCGCCCCGAGGACGTACAGGTGGATACGATGCGTGCTGGCGGGCCGGGTGGTCAAAAGGTCAACAAGACCGAAAGCGCCGTGCGTCTGACACACCTGCCGACCGGGATCGTCGTGAAGTGCCAGGACGAAAAAAGTCAACACAAAAACCGCGCGAAAGCCATGCGCGTGCTTCGTAGCCGAATTCTGGAAGCTCAGACGATGAAGCTGCAGAATGAACGAGCGGAACATCGACGGACGCTCGTCGGATCCGGAGATCGCAGCGAGCGAATCCGGACGTACAATTTCCCTCAGAACCGCATGACCGATCATCGCTGTAATCTGACAATCTATAAACTCGATCGAATCATGATGGGCGACATGGGAGAACTCATCACCGCATTGCTGGCGTTCGACCGCAATGAGCGACTGCGGGACGCAGACGAAGCCATGTGAGGTATGCAGGATGGACATTCATGTCCGTCGGATGGCCATGAAACGTAGTCGAAGCGAGGGTCATTGTGCCGCGCCGGTCGTTCGGCAAAACCAAGGCGCTTGGTCAATATCTCGGACATGAATGTCCAAGGTACAGGAATCAAAACTCACGCCAACGGCAATACATCAACGTTGACGATCAGCCGGTGTTGCCCGCCGCCGATGAACACGCCGGTGAGCGGTGGGACGTCGCTGTAGTCACGGCCCCAGGCAAGCGTGATGTGGTCAGTCGAACAAATCGTGTTGTTCGTCGGATCGACATCCAGCCACACACCGTTGCCGCAGTAGGCGGACAACCAGGCGTGAGTGGCGTCAGCTCCGACAAGTCGCGGTTGACCGTCCGCAGGCACGGTTCGCAGATAACCGCTGACATACCGCGCGGGAATCCCGAGTGATCTGAGCATCGCTATCTGCAGATGTGCAAAGTCCTGGCACACACCACGTCGCCGGCGAAACACCTCATCGACCGGCGTGTTGACAGTTGTGGCGCGACTGTCATACACAAATTCCGCGTGAATCCGTCGGGTCAGATCCAGAACGGCGTCCGCCATGCTGCGCCCGGACGGAAACGATTCTGCGGCATACCGGCGTTTATCAGGTGACCAGAAGATGCGGGGCGATGCAAATTCAAACTCAGCGGCGTCGCGGTCTTCCGCGTTGGCGTGATGTTTAACGCCGGATGCCACTTGTTCCCAGGGCACCATGAGCTGTGCTTCAGGCCGAGGAATATCTGCGACCGTAACCACCGATGTTGCCGTCACTGTGAGCTGGCGATAGCCTTCATTGAACGAAAACAGATGCACGGGATTTCGAAACGAATCAATCCGTCGCGTACGAACTGACGGTTCAGGATCGATCAACAGATTGAAGGAATCGACCTGTTGCCAGTTTACCGATCGCAATTCCAGCCATGCCTGATTATGCCCGATCGATACGGATTCGTGACTGTCATAATTTGTCTTATGCGTGATGCGGTACTTCACGGGGCACCTCCGCCAAATTCCGTGAACTGTCGCGGTACTCCGGAATGCACAAGATATTTTCGCGTGAGTACGTTCGACAACTGAGTCATATTTTCGTCAACGACTTTCAGAGCTGCCGTCACAGCTTTGGGATGCGATGCTGCAAGATCATCGCTGGTCAGCATTCGCACGGCGTGCGCCGCCTGCATCACAATCCGCATTTCTTCAGACCGCAACGGACGGGCTTCAAAACCCGGCAGCCGATCCACATGCGACACGACGCGATCCAGTTGAAACGCCAGCGAACGCGGATTCGTCTCGTCTGTGATCGTCAGATCCAGCACAGCGTTACGATGAAAGTTCTCACGATACCGAAAGCGATACGTCATACGCACGTCCAGCACTTCGATGAGCGTCTTCAGCAGAGCCGGTGACGCAGGGCCACGTTTCCATTCTGCAGACAACAGAAGTCTGGCTGTCGAGTTGGCACGCTCGATACATCGTCCAAGTTCCAGAAACCTCCATGAAGGGCCGCGATTCATGCCGTCAAAAACCAGGCCACTGACAGACGCAATATCACCGACAAGTGAATTCGCAGAACTGACGACATCCGTGATATCGCGCCATTCTTTTTCCGACGAAGTCCTGAACTTTTCCGCCGTGACGTTGATTCGATGCCAGGTGTCAGGACTGATCCAGTCCCGGACCAGCGACGCCAGACGAGTCAGTTCATTGACAACCCGGGCCAGCCCGCCAAATTCGCCAGCGTCAAAAACTGCGTCAGGCAGAGCTTCGGTCAGTGACGGCAGTTGTGATTCCAACCCATCCACGACAAACCCGGGTTCCAGTTGTCCGAATTCACTCAAGGCTCGCGCCAGAAAGCGGACTTCGATCATATCCACATTGCCTTCATCTGCCAGGCGTTCAGCCAAAGCACGAATGAGGCGTGCCAGAAAGTCGCAGCAATCGAGCGACCGTCCCAGCCAGAACAGGTTATCCGCCACGCGGCTGGGAAACAACGCTGACGTGCGACGCAGTTCAATCGGCTGATCCTGCGGATTCAGCAACGTCACTGGATCGACCTTTCCGTCCGCGATTACCCACAGATCCTTACTGCCTTCACCGGCAGCAATCGATAATTGCATCGGGCCGGTGTCAGGCGCAACGCGAATCAGGGCCCCCGGCATCAGATGCCATTCATCCTCATCTTCAACCAGGAATGCTCGAACTGCAGCGTGACCGCAGCGAATCCCGGACGACGACCAGACCGGCACGGCCGATCGAGCGACTTTCTCCTGAGCCACCCAGGAACAGGGATTCGCCTGCATGCGTGCGACGAGTTTCTCGCGATCTTCGGCGGTCAGGTCGCTGATAATAATTTCTTCGCCACCGCTCTTCTGAAACGCAGGTTTCACGACCAGTTGGTCCAGCCGATCCAACACATAGGCAAGACTGTCTGCTTCGCCACACCACCACGTAGAGATTGACGGCATCTTCAGCGGTTCGCCCAACAGCCGCTGGCAGAGTCGTGGCAGAAACGCCATGAACACGGGAGCCCCCACGATGCCGCAGCCCGGCGTATTTGTCACGGTCACGTTGCCGGATCGCATGGCGTTGAGCAACCCGGGCACCCCGTGCGCCGAATAGCCGCCAAGTTCCAGGGGATCCAGTCCCGATTCCGCACCGCGGGTCAGCACGATATCGACCGGCACCAAACCGGAAAGTGTTTTCAGGAAGACCGCATCGTTCCGCACGGCCAGGTCACCGCCTTCGACCATCGTATAGCCCAGATACCTGGCCAGATACACGTCTTCAAAATAGTAGGGATGCCCCGGTCCGCTCGAGAGCAGTACGATTCGCGGATTGTCACCAGGACGTGGTGCCCGGCGTCGCACCGAATTTTGCAGACGTGCGAAGAACGGGGCGAGACGTTCGACAGGAATCTGCTTGAACGCTGCCGGCATTGTACGCGAACTGACGATGCGGTTTTCGAGCGCGAAGCCGGGACCAGCGGGTGCTTCTGAGCGATCAGCCATCACCCACCACTGGCCCTCCGCTGACCGGGCGAGTTCAACTCCGTACATGAACATCGGCAGCTGATCCAAACGACCGATGTCACAGAATGGCCGTAAGAATTCCGGATTGGCGTAAAGTACCTCCGGTGGCAGAGTACCATCGTCGATCAGACTGCGCGAACCGTAGATGTCGGCGATCAAAAGATTCAGCAGACGGGCTCGTTGAGCCAGCGCTTCCGCGATGACAGCCCAATCCGCCGCAGTGATCAGCATCGGCAGCAGGTCGAGTCGCCATGGACGGGCAGTATCGCTTCCCGTGCCCACCGAATGGTAGCTCACGCCGTTTTCGCGGAGCATCCGGTCGGCCTGCTCATTGCGGCGGGAGAATTCCCCGATGGGAACGCTGCGGAGGGCTGTCAGAAACTTTGCCCAGTGTCCGCGAGGCAGCCCATCGCTGCCGTAAACCTCGTCATAGACGAACGGCGGACAGCTGAAAACTCGTTCCGTCCTTGGGCTCGAAGACAATCCTATGGCCATTCCATCGTATTCCGGAGTTTCAAATTGTGCCGCGACGCAAATCCAACGTACATGGGAAATCAGGTGACATCTGCGGCATCTTTGGCAGCATCAACCCGCCTGTGTGTCCCATCCTGAAAAAGCGACCAGAGCGGCGACTTTCCGCAGCCAGTGCGTTGACCGGGTATCCGTCCGGATTCAAGCCGCCCGGATGCTCCACATTGTAGCGACAACCGCCCAAAGATCGACCGTTCGCCGTATCGACCAGATCAAACACCAGCGGCGTATGAACGCCGATATTCGGATGCAGGCAGTTTGGCGGCTGCCACGCACGGTAACGCACGCCCCCGACATATTCGCCTCGAGTTTCTGTGGGTTGCAGTGGGATCCGTACACCGTTGACCGCGATACACATTGAAGCCGAAAACATACCCGTCACCTTGACCTGAAGTCGCTCCACAGACGAATCGACGAATCGAGTCATGCCGCTGCCACCAGGTTCTTCACCCAGAACGTACCACGGTTCCAGTGATTGCCGCAGTTCGACATGCACGCCGCTGTATTCAAACGTGCCGATCAGCGGACAACGGAACTCCAGATGCGCCCCGAACCAACTCACGTCAAAGTCGATTCCATCCAGCCGTAGGGAATCTACAACAGACGCCAGATCCTGCCAAAGGTAGTGTGGCAGCATGAATCGATCGTGGATAATCGTGCGCCAGTGAATCAAAGGTATGTTGTACGGCTTCCGCCAGAACATCGCCACGAGCGAGCGCACCAGTAACTGTTGTGTGAGACTCATCCGCAAATGTGGCGGCATCTCAAACCCGCGGAGTTCGACCAGTCCCAGGCGACCCGCCGCATGGTCAGGTGAATACAACTTGTCGATACAGATTTCCGCACGATGCGTGTTGCCGGTGAGATCGACCAGGAGGTTTCGGAACAGACGGTCCACCATCCAGTTGGAAATTGAGCCGCAGCCCGGTTTCGGAACCTGCTGAAAGGCGATCTCCAGTTCGTACATCGCATCGTCACGGCCTTCATCAATTCGCGGCGCCTGACTGGTCGGACCGATGAACAGGCTGGAAAAGAGATACGACAAAGACGGATGGTTGTTCCAGAATCCCACCAGACTGCACAACAGATCCGGACGCCTGAGGAACGGACTGTCTGCGGGTGTGGCTCCTCCGAGTACCAGATGATTTCCGCCGCCGGTGCCCGTGTGACGACCGTCCATCTGGAACTTTTCAGTCCCCAGTCGGCACTGACGAGCTTCTTCATAGACTGACCCGGAGATGTCCTTTAACTGTTCCCAATCATGTGCCGGATGCACGTTGACTTCGATGACGCCCGGATCGGGAGTCACCTTCAGCATTTCCATGCGATAGTCGTATGGCGGCAAATAGCCTTCGATGATCACCGGCGTCTGCAGAGACTCAGCCGTCTCTTCGATCATCGCGACAAGTTCCAGGTAGTCTTCCAGCGTGCCCACCGGTGGCATGAAGACGCGAATTTGCCCGTCACGAGGTTCGATACACAGCGCCGTGCGGACGACATGCCCTGCCGCGAGCGGATCGGATTGATAATCTTCGCTGGATTCTTCCGGATCGTCACTGAGACCCAAACGCTGCAACACTTGTTGCTGTCGCGGCTGATCGACCTCCCGACGTTCCGCGGCAAGGCGTCCCTGAGCCGTCTTGCGGATTTCTGCATATCCTGGCAATGGTGCTCGTTCAGCAAATGGGTCGCGGGGATGGACCTGTAATTCACTGCTTCCGGTGATCGGAAGTGACTCAAGCGGCAAACGCAGCCCCATGGGCGAATCGCCGGGAATCAGAAACAGACGATGCGATCGAAACGGCCAGAATCCACTCGTCCATTTCGCATTGGCCTGCCACCATGCCCGAGTCAAAGGCAGGACAAAGCCCACCGGACGGCTGATCCCGCGAGTCAACGCGCGGCTGAGTCGTCGGCGATCTTCGTCGGCATCCGGATCAAATTTACGCGGATCCACATCGACCGGAAGCTTGTTCTCAATCTCCAGCATGTGGAACACGTCTTCATAGGCTGGTCGGATCCAGCGATCTTCAACGTGCAGGCGATCGACTAATTCACACATAAAGTCTGCCGCGAGTTTCTCGTCCGCTACGGGCTTGCTGGCATCCGCTTTCCCCGGCGCCAGTCCGAGGTCCGCCAGCAGGGCAGGGTTTTTCCAGATGGGTTGACCATCACGACGCCAAAAGCAGCTGTATGCCCAGCGAGGCAATGATTCGCCGGGGTACCATTTTCCCTGACCATAATGTAACAGTCCACCCGGTGCGAATTTACTCCGCAGGCGGCGGATCAGCTCATCGGAAAGACGCTGCTTATGTGGTCCGACCGCTGCCGTATTCCATTCATCGCTTTCCATGTCGTCGATCGACACAAAAGTCGGCTCGCCACCCATCGTCAGTCGGACGTCTTCAGCCTGCAAGCGGCGATCAACTTCCGCTCCCACTGCGTCAATCTGTTCCCATGTCTCTTCGGTGTACGGTTTTGTGACACGCGGATCTTCATGAATCCGAGTCACCGTCATTTTGACGCTGAATTCCACTTCCGATTCTGAAACTCCACCCGAAATCGGTGCAGCCGTTTGAGGCGTGGGTGTGGCGGCAAGCGGAATGTGTCCTTCGCCGGTGAGCAGGCCTGATGTCGGATCAAGGCCAACCCAGCCCGCACCCGGCAGAAAGACTTCCGTCCAGGCATGCAGATCGGTGAAGTCAACCGTCGGTCCTTCAGGACCTTCGAGCGGCTTCAGATCCGCCGTGAGTTGAATCAGATAACCCGACACAAACCGCGCGGCCAGCCCGAAACTACGCAGCAAATGCACAAGCAACCATGCGGAGTCACGACATGATCCCGAACGCTTTTGCAGTGTCTCTTCCGGAGCCTGCACGCCGGGTTCCATGCGGATGAGGTACTTAATGTCCTGCTGCAATTTCTGATTCAGTTCGATCAGAAACGTAATCGTGCGTCGAGGTGACTCATCGACCGTCTTGCGATACGCCAGAAAGTCGGCGGTCTGGCAATACGGGTGCAGAAAAGGCTTCAGGTCCGTCGCCAGTTCGTCCGCGTAGTGAAACGGAAACTGCGTCGCATCGTCTTCCAGAAAAAAGTCAAAAGGATTCACCACCGTCATGTCGGCGACGACATCGACCGTGACGGAAAACCGATCGGTTTTTTCGTTGAAGATCAGGCGACCGAGATAGTTGCCGTGGGGATCCTGCTGCCAGTTGATAAAATGACTTTTGGGTTCAATTGTCAGCGAATAGGCGTCAATCGGCGTTCGCGAATGCGGAGCAGGTCGCAATCGCACAACCTGAGCCCCCAGAGTCACAAGTTGATCGTACTGATAAACAGTCTTATGATGCAGCGCAACTTTGATTGGCATTGATAGCTCAGACACGACCGGACACAGGTGCAATCACAACGTTTTGTCAAGCCAGTCAATCCACACCGATCTGCCCGCACTTTCATGGCTCAAAAGCCACCCGATGCGCGTGCCCGGACTAGCAGACTGGTCCTTAACCACGTCAACAATTCACACACTCAAAATCCGAACCGCAATCGATCCTCTAAGTAAACTCGTGACGGCCATCGCCTGGCTCCGACGCGAATCGTAGCAGACGCCTCAGCCCGCTGCACTTAAAATCAACCTGACAATTTGCGTCGTTGGCGGACTTTCTCTGGAATCACTTCACCGGAATGAAACCGGGGTGTTGAATGATGCCTCTGAATCGACTGGTCAAAGCGACTGGGCACGCCCGAGTATCGTGATCAACCGCCGCGAATCTCACTGCAACTGGCTGAATGGCTGGTGAAATGCCCTGCCCGCAGAACTGATACTGATCTCTCGATTGTGGTCGCGTGACTCGGCTGCGGCCTCCATAGATTTCGGACGACCGACGCTTGAACAGTCTTCTTCGCACGCATAGCCTGACGCCTCGGCTCAAGCGGAATCGGAGCCAACCAACCCGCCCGCTCACCGTGTTCAACACGATCGTCCTTCCCAACTTCACCGTGTCCCTTCCCCCGCACCGGGGGGACTGTCGTTTTAATCTTCAATGTCGGCATTTTCGTT
>JAYSPO010001724.1:0-5151 GCA_043722015.1 Candidatus Kuenenia sp.
ACGATTGCCGATATTGCGGGATCTCTGGCGCAACGCTTCGACAAGCCTGCGTGCTACTCCGCCAGAATTGACCTGCCCATCAGCGAAAGTGAGTAAACCCAGGTTCAGTATGAAGTCCCGGATTCAGAGTGGGAATCTGTGCTGACAACGTGATATGATTTGAAGCTCGACGGCGGGCCCGAGCTGGGGCAGAGGGATTGCAGCGTGATTTCGTATCGAGCACTCAAGAAGATCATCGGTGAAACAAGCCTTGAAAGAAAGTGCCGCTTTCTTTTCGGGTTCGCGTTGTTGATTCTGATCACCGGCAGCTTCTGGTTGTACGACTTCAGCACACAACATCTGATTGAATCGCAGCAGGTCCTCGCGGCCCGCTCACTGGTTCCCATAATTCTGCAACTGCATCATTATCGTTTGTTTATTGCAAACGAACAGTCGGCAATTGGTGACCAGAGCAAAATTCCGGACGACATCGGCGACGCATCGTCGGAGTCGGAATCCGAAGGAGATGCCACCCGTAGCGATAAGACACGTGCGCATGATCGGCTGATTGGGTTTGACCAGGCAGCTAATGCCGACTCAGACTATTATGCGGGATCCAACTGGCGCCTCACGGACGCCGCGAATGAATTCCCTGAAGATGGCGGCGGCTTCGATGCGCGGCGTATCTTTCTGGACGAAGACCGGGAAGAAGATGAAAACTGGAGCATTCGGACCGACGAAGGCAAGCCGCGAATGCTTTCGTATTACGCAGCCATTCGATTGAAGGGGTTTTGTACTGATTGCCACGATGTCGATGGTTTGCT
Source organism: Candidatus Kuenenia sp. (assembly GCA_043722015.1). Classification (GTDB taxonomy): domain Bacteria; phylum Planctomycetota; class Planctomycetia; order Planctomycetales; family Planctomycetaceae; genus SXXK01. Next base: position 804 of record JAYSPO010001724.1, read on the forward strand.
CAAGACCTCAGGCAACTTGCAGTCGGAGAATTTTGCGACGTATGCACAGACAGAATTGCCTCTCACGGACTCCGTTCCGGAGACCGCCTCTGCGGATACCGACGCTGTGCCTGTCGGCTCCGAATCGCTCATGGCAGCCGGTGAGGTTAAGGACAGACCGCGACCGCAGTTACTGAGCATTCTTCGGATTGGCCTGTCACTGGAATCCGTGGACGCGCAACTGAGCCGAAACCGTGCGATTCTGCTGGCGACGGGAATTGTCACCGCATTTCTGGCAATGCTCGTCGCCTACGTGATCGTCCGTTACATCATTGTTAAACCTGTTCTGCATTTGAAAGACGTCAGCGACGAGATCGCGCGGGGCAACCTGAATCTGCGTGCGGAAATCAGCACGGGGGACGAGTTTGAAGAACTCAGCCACGCCTTCAATCGCATGTTGAGACATATGATGACGGGGAACGATGAACTGCGGTCACTTAACGACAGCCTTGACGGCAAAGTCGATCAACTTGCGCAGGCCAATATGGAACTGTTCAACAACAATAAACTCAAGGACGATTTTCTGGCCACGATCAGCCACGAACTCCGCACACCATTGAACAGTATTCTGGGTTTCAGTGATATCCTGCAGACCACCGCGAATCTGGATGAGCGTCAGAAAAGATACGTGCAGAATATTCAGACTTCGGGACAATCCCTGATGGTTCAGATCAATGATCTGCTTGATCTCGCCAAGATCGAGAGTGGAAAGATGGATCTCCATCTGACGACGATGAATCTGTCGGACGTACTGGAGATTCAGGTGCAACAGATCATGCCGTTGGCCGATCGTAAAAACATCGATCTGAAGACGGACACGCCACAGATACCGCTGCCCATGATGTTTCAGGACCGAGGGAAGATCTGCCAGCTCATCACGAACCTGCTGTCCAATGCGATCAAATTTACTCCGGAAGGCGGTCGTGTTCGAGTTTCGTCACGTTTGATCGACGAAAATTTCGTTGAGTTTTCCGTCGAAGATACCGGCATCGGGATTCCGCTTCAGGAGCAGGAACACATTTTCGGAAAATTCCGACAGGGGACATCGGATCCCGGTGGCCGCGACCACACAAAGCGCGAATACGAAGGCACTGGGCTTGGACTGTCGATCGTTCGCGAACTTTCCCGACTGCTGGGTGGTGACGTCACGTTAAGAAGTGAGTTCGGCAAGGGCAGTCTGTTTGTTGTGCGACTGCCGTTGCAGGCTCCGGAGAAAACGTCCGAGCCCCTGATTCCATTGGAATCCAGATCATCCACAACCCTGTCCCGCATCACCAGCGTCGATTTGATGACCACCGCAGACAGCAAAGACGCTCGACCATCCCCCCGGGAAGTTCCGATCGACGTGCAGTCCATTTGACTTGGCCCGGGCTTTGCCCGCAACCGAAACAGGTAAGCAGATTTCGCTGAAATCTGCGGTGCCGACTTCGGCGAAGTCGGCCTACATTGAGTCGGCCTCAAAATGATGCGTTGCCAAAAATCTTCACACGAAAACAACACAATCAACGTTTGCTGACCAAGGCGGCTGATGGGCAGGAATCTTCTCAGGAAATCCAGAGTTTTGACGTTTGCAGAGCAGCAGAACGGCCTTTGCCACCGTACCGATCTGGCCCAAAACGTGCATCTCTTCTGCGACATTTTGGAAAATAGACCGCATTGCATGAAATTCTTTGTCACACAATGTGATTCTTTTCCGCTTGGCGATACAGTCGAGGGTTCGACAGACCTTGCGTGTGTGATGCACAGATGTTTCGATTGTAGAGTTCTGAGAACAGGACGATTTCCATGACTTTTACAGGCTTTCAGATCATGCGACGGCTGCCGTGTTTCATTCCTGGTGCATTGCTCGTGTTGCTGGCCAGCGGTTGTCAGCCCGCCGCGAGCAGTTCAAACGAAATTGTGATCGGCCATTTTGCGTCGATGACAGGATCGGAAGCGACGTTCGGGCAATCGACCGACAACGGGATCAAGCTGGCTGTTGACGAGATCAATGAGGCGGGCGGAATTGATGGCAAAAAGATACGGCTCATCACCTATGACGACAAAGGCGACGCGCGCGAAGCGGGGACTGCCGTGACACGCTTGACGACCAAGGACGGCGTGGTGGCGGTGCTTGGGGAAGTCGCGTCCGGATTATCGCTGGCCGGGGCACCGGTTTGCCAGGAATCCGGCGTTCCGATGGTGAGTCCGTCTTCGACCAATCCGAAGGTAACAGAAATCGGCGACATGATTTTTCGAGTCTGCTTTATCGATCCGTTTCAGGGTTCGGTGTGTGCAAAGTTTGCGAGGGAGCATGAAGGACTGAAGGCTGGCAAAGCTGCGATTCTGACAGATCAGGCATCGCCGTATTCCGTCGGACTCCAGGAAGAATTTGAAAAGGCCTTCGAAAAACTAGGCGGCAAGGTTGTCAGCAAGCAGACCTACCAGGGTGGTGATCAGGACTTCTCAGCGCAGCTGACAGCGATTCGCAGCAGTGAACCGGATGTGATCTTCGTCCCTGGTTATTACACAGATGTCGGCAACGTCGCATTGCAGGCGCGAAATCTCGGTCTGGCAACTCCACTGCTGGGTGGCGACGGCTGGGATTCTTCCAAGCTGGGGGAGATTGCCGGCAGCGCGATCGACGGCAGTTTCTATTCCAATCACTATTCACAGGAAGACCCGAATCCCCGCGTCCAGGAGTTCATTAAGAAATATTCCGAACGCCACAAGCAGACGCCCGACGGCTTGGCAGCCCTGGGCTATGATGCGGCTCGCATTCTCTTCGAGGCCATGAAGCGTGCGAAGTCACTTGAAGGCAAGGCACTGGCAGCGGAACTGGCGAAGACAAAGGACTTCGACGGGGTTACCGGAAAGATTTCCATCGACGGAGACCGCAATGCTGTCAAGTCCGCGGTGATTCTGGAAATGAAAGATGGCAAGCCCAAATATGTGACGACGATTGAGCCCGGGGCGCAGATGTAGCAGGCACTCTTTTCAGGTCCCCATCTTTCCACTCATGTCTGACTTCGTTCAAACCCTCATCACCGCTCTGGCCATCGGCAGCCTTTACGCGCTCATTGCGCTGGGCTACACGATGGTCTACGGCATCCTGAAGTTCATTAATTTCGCACACAGCGACATTGTCGTGCTGGGTGCCTGGAGCAGCTATACGCTGGCCATTCGCATTCTACCGTGGCTCATGCTTGATCCGCACAATCCGGAGACGGTGCCTCCAATCTGGGTGGCTGCGGTCGTGATGCTGGCGGCGATGGTGTTTTGCGGAGTCGTCGGTTTTGCCATCGAACGCCTGGCCTACCGGCGTCTGCGACGCGCTCCGCGACTCAACGTTCTGATCACGGCCATTGGCGTTTCGCTGCTTTTGCAGAACGTCGGCCAGTTGGATCTGCCACTAGACCGGGTTTGGGGGTTAAGACATTTGGCGTCGTTTCTGCATGTGCCGATTGGTCATTTGCATCTGGGGTTTGGGGCAACTCCTCAGAAAATGCCTGCTCTGCTACCGAGCTGGGAATTGGCGTCGATCACATTTGGAGAGGGCGAATCGGCTCGACGCGTCGTATTGGGGCTGATCGATGTCGTCATCTTTTCGCTGGCTACGACATTGATGCTGATGATGCAGTACCTGGTGTTCCACACGAAACTGGGCGTGGCGATGCGAGCTGTCTCATACAATACAGACACCGCCGCACTGATGGGAATTCCCGTCGATCGAGTCGTCTCGTTCACTTTCGTGCTGGGATCGGTGCTCGCGGCTGCCGCAGGATTTTTGTACGTGACGAAATACCCCAGCATGAATCAGCCGGCACATGCAGTCTGGGTCCTGCTGGGACTGAAGGCCTTTGTCGCGGCGGTCATCGGTGGAATCGGAAATGTTCGCGGCGCCGTCCTGGGAGGATTCGTGATTGCCTTTGTGGAACAGTTTGGAGCATTCTATATCTCCTCAAACTACCGCGATGTGTACGTATTTGCCTTGTTGATCCTGATTCTGCTTGTGAAGCCCAGCGGATTGCTCGGTTCTCCTGTACGGGAGAAAGTCTAGCGATGGCACAGACGCCCGGTTCATCAGAGATCAAGACATCGCATCCGAACGCTTCAGGACCCGCTGCATTCTCAGGTCAGGACAGCGGGCCTGTGCTCACTACTTTGACCGGGTTGATGCCATTCGCCGTCGGGATTGCGATTGCGTCGCTCCTGCATTTTATTCTGCCTGGGATGGTCGGCCTTTATTACTCACGCATTGTGACGGATATCGGGATCGCCATCATTATGGCCGTGTCACTGAACATTGTGAATGGCATGACCGGACAGT
>JAYSPO010001725.1:0-4365 GCA_043722015.1 Candidatus Kuenenia sp.
ATCTTCCAAAACTGATCGACGACCTTGCCCCGCTCGCCAACGATCAGGATATGGCCGTACGACTGCAGCTCATGCTCACTCTCGGCGAAGCCAAAGGCGACACTGGAGCAACTCTGCTTAGCACGTTGATGCGGTTGAATTTTGATGACCAAATGTTGCGCAACGCAGGTTTGACGTCGCTGACACCGCACAACATCGGCGGAGTTCTCAAAGAAGCACTCAACGCCTCTGCTGAAGATCTCAACGAAGAACTCATCGGTATCCTGCTCGCGCAAGCCGCTGCCATGGGGCGATCAGAACAACTGAGCGAACCATTGACGCTGCTCGTGCAGTCCGTCACGGCAGACTCTCCATCATCGCGGTTTGAATTACTGGCGGGCACGCTCAACAATGTTCTCAACAGCGATGCCGCAGTGTCACTGAAAACCAACGATGCGTTTCAGAAGGCAATGTCGGCGGCGTACACGATTGCAGCGCAGATTGCTCGCAGCAACGAGATTGACGCCGATCGGCGAGCGGCAGCAGTGCAGTTTGCGGGCGTCACTGGCGGCTATGCTTCAGATTCGGCGCTGGATCTGACGGAACTGCTCACGGGGCAGACTGCGATTCCCGTGCAAATTGCCGCTGTGCGTGTGATGGGGCGAAACGCGACGCAGGACTCGGTGATTCAGTTGCTGTCTCACTGGAACAGTTTCGCGCCGACTGTGCGGGCTGAAGTTTTGACAGCCCTGCTGCAGCGAGAATCGACTGTCCGCTTTCTGCTGGATGCCGTCGAAGCTGGCACGCTCGTGGCAGCAGACTTCGATGCCGTGCAACGCGACGGTCTGCTGAATCATCGCAGCGGCGAAATTGCGAAACTCGCTCGTACGTTGTTTGGCGAGGAGACACCGTCCGCCCGAGCTGCCGTTGTGGAAGATTTCAGATCTCAAATTTCAAATCTGAAATCTGACGCAGTTGCTGGCAAAGCTGTCTTTGAAAAACGCTGCAGCGCGTGTCATCGATTACAGGACGTCGGCAAGGAAGTCGGAGCCGATCTTGCTGCATTGAAAGACCGGTCGATGGAGGCTCTTCTCACTGCCGTGCTTGATCCCAACCGAGCCGTCGAGAGCAAGTTCCTGGTCTACACCGTTGTGACGAGAGACGGGCTGCAATATTCGGGCATGCTTAAGGGTGAAACCGGCGGTAGTCTGACGTTGATCGGCAGCGACGGCAAAGAGATCACAGTCGTCCGAGCCGACGTCGAAGAGTTGGTGGCATCAAAGCGATCACTGATGCCGGAAGGACTTGAGAAGGATCTTCCGGCTCAGGATCTCGCAAACGTGTTGGCGTTCGTGCAATCGACCGGCACACCGTGGAAAAGATTTCCGGGGAACAGCCCGCAGTTCGTGGCTGCCAATGCGGACGGTTCGGTGACACTGCCGGCATCTGCCGCTGAGATTTACGGGCCAAATCTTGTGTTCGAAGAGAAATACGGAAACCTCGGTTTCTGGTCATCGACCGAAGACTATGCGAAGTGGACGTTCGAGGTACCAAAATCCGGACATTGGACGGTCGAGTTTGACTTCGCCTGCGACAACGCCACGGCAGGCAGCCTGATCAAGTTCTCCACCGGCAATCGCATGCTCACGGCCCGAGTCCCCGGCAGCGGAACATGGGATAACTATCAGACCTGGCAGGCTGGCACGATTGATCTCCATCGAGGCCGCGGTCAACTGATGATCACGGCTCCGGAAAATCCACCGTTTGCGTTGATTGATTTGCGAGCAATCCGCCTGATTCCGCCGAAGTGATGGCAGGAATGCGAGTCGCGGAGCGACGTCGCCTACGTAGCACAGTCGCTCCGCGACTGTGATTCCGACAGCAACTGGTGGCCTTCCCTTGCACCTTCCAGCGTCAACGCACAAGCACGGAGAAGTCGGCAAACATGGCGTAGATCGTGAATACCGCTGCGATGAGTGCCAGACCAGCGGGTTTCACAAATCGCCATGGTGTCATATCCACGGCACCCACATCGACCTGTTCGAACTCTTTCGCCTGCGGAGCAATTTCGCCGATCACCAGCATGAGAACCATCAACCAGGCGAACACGAGGCCCAGAAAATGAAACTCATGCAGCGATGTCACGATCGTGCTGAACGGCGGCACAAAGTAGCCGAAAGCAATGGCGACAAAGCCCGCGACGAGTCCCAGTTTCGCGGCGATTGGAGGAACACGCTTCGAAACCATTCCGATCAGAACAACAGCAAATATAGGGATAAAGTACATCCCGTTCATCTTCTGGAGATAACCGAAAATACTGGTTGTGTTCGCCAGCAGCGGCGCTATGGCCATGGAGACCACGGCGACGATCCATCCAAAAACCTTCCCCGACTGCACGACCTCGCTGTCGCTGGCGTTCTTCCTCAGTACGTTCTTGTACAAATCCAGGCTGAACAAGGTGCACGAACTATTCAGTACGGAATTGAAGCTGGACAGGATCGCCCCGATCATGGCCGCCGCAAAAAAACCGGTCAGCGGTTTCGGAAGGACTTTGCTGACAAGCATGCCGTAGGCCAGGTCCGGTTTGATCGTTTCCCCGGCAAACACGCTGTAAGCAATCATTCCAGGTACGACCAGGTAAAGTGGTCCCAGAAGTTTTAGTACCCCGGTCAGCAAGACACCTTTTTGGCCTTCCGCCAGACTGCTCGCACCAAAGGTTCGCTGAATGATCTGCTGATTGGTCGTCCAGTAAAATAAGTTCAGGAGAAAGATGCCGGAGAAGATCATTCCGAAAGGAACTGAAGTGCTGGCATTGCCGACAGAATTGAACCGCGCCCTTTGTTGCTCAAACAGGCGACTCGCCCCGGCGGGAATTCCGCCGTCACCACCGAGCAGCGACAACGCATAACCCGTGATCAGGAAGCCACCGACCAGCAATCCGACGCCATTCAGTGTGTCGGAAACAGCAACCGATCGCAGACCGCCGAACAGCGCGTAGATCGACCCGATGATGCCGACAATCCAGACGATTAACCACAGCGACAGAGTGTGGGCATCCATACCGAGCGTGTCCGGCAAACTTCCGAGCATCGACGTGACGTCAAGGATTCCCATCATACCAGTCGCGCCCGTGTAGAGAATGATGGGTAACAGGATCCCCACGTACGCCAGCAGGAAAATGACGTTTGTGATGACGGAAGTATGATGGTCGAAACGAATCTCGAGATACTGTGGCACGGTGGCGACTCCGCTCTTCAGAAATCGCGGCAGGAAGAACCACGCCATGAAAACAAGGGCGACGACGGACACGACTTCCCAGACCATCACACACAGACCGTCGGTATACGCGGCCCCGTTCAGTCCCACCAGTTGCTCGGTCGAAAGGTTGGTCAATAACAATGAGCCGGCAATGATCGGAAACGTCAGCGTTCGGCCACCCAGAAAATAGCCGTCACTGCTGACGTGATCATCTTTCCGCGTGATGAGCCATGTCAATACACCCACGAGCGCCGTAAAGAACAGGAATGATAAGATCGTGATCATCGAATCCATTGAAACAGCCTTCTCCAGGATCTTCTTCCAGCCAACCTGAAGGCGACAGTGTAGGAATACGAAGTGGCAGGAATCGCGTTCAGCGCGTTGTGAATTGGAAATTTGCTGTTCAAAGTCGCGAGCGTGCCACTACTTGTTCAGCAGCAGTCGTCCATTGCGGGTGGCACGCAGGCGGTATCTTTGGCCTTCATGCTCGATAATCACCTCTGGCGTACCGCCCGCGATATCGTTGAATAAAACGATTCGCTGAACGTCGGGATTCGGGGCAAAAGCTTCGCCGCTGTCGTGCAAGACTGCCGAGTCGGCGCTCGAGTTTACGGCTGCTTTCATGTGATTCTTGCCAAGCGGCGCTGGTACTTTTTCTCCGTTCACGCGCAGTACCTGTTTCAGTTAATTTCAGGATTCGGGATTTTGCAAATTGTCGCGTTGACATGTGACTCACTATGGCTATTATGTTGCGACTGAGTCTCAATTTCAATGCTTCGGTGCTCCAGCCAGCCTTATTCCTGCAGATTCTTGCAAGATGCCAGCCACGCTCGGGGAAGGGAATTGCAAGTTCAGCAGACGTGTTTGGCCCGGATGTGATTTGTATCGCTCCGCCTGTTTGGCCGTTCCCTGACTGCTCCGCTCAAAACCGAAGAAAAGGCAAATCATGAAAAAGTCGTCCCTCAGATCCTTCGCGCGAGGATTTACACTCATCGAACTGCTCGTGGTGATCGCGATCATCGCCATCCTCATCGCACTGCTGCTGCCGGCAGTCCAAGCTGCCCGGGAAGCCGCCCGGCGGACGCAGTGCAAGAATAACCTCAAACAACTGGGACTTGCGCTGCACAA
>JAYSPO010001726.1:0-5521 GCA_043722015.1 Candidatus Kuenenia sp.
AGTGGCAGAAGGTCCAGCTGAAGAACAGGATCCCGATGGCCGCAAGGTGAGCCCGGTCCCATTTGTAAGTCAGTTCGTAGCTGTCCAGAACTGGAAGTACTTTGGACAGCTTGACTCCCAGTTCGGGGTACGATAATCGCAGCCCCATGCTGATGAGGCCAAGATATAGGACGGCTCCAACCGTCTTTGCGACGATCGTGAACGTCCAGTATTCCGTTCTCGCCCAACAGACAGCCCAGTTGATCGGCGTGTCGTTAGGCGTTCTGTTAGCCGTACGGATGTTGTTTGTGGGCGGATCGCCAATTGACATGTTTCGCCGTGCTGGGGCCGCCGCCGGCGCGTGTGCCTCAAGCCGCTCTGCAGGGATTGCAGTACTCATTGTGCGTAACTCCTGTCTGAAGATGTGTTGATTGATAGCTTGTAGTGATACCTATTCGACGTATTGGCCTGGGTTTTCCACAGTCGGCCCTGTTTCTCCGCCCGGTGACTGCCCATCGCTGGGCGGGATGTCTGAATTCAGCGGCAAGGCTGGTATCCCGGAAGCCGTCACCATGTCAGCGGCCTGTCCTGAATCAACGGGAAGACCTACGGCGTTAATGACGCGCTGCACTGTTGCCAGTCCACAGATGCCAAAAATGGTTCCCCAGAAGAACCAGGTTCCGGCAATTCCGGAGATCTCGGCGAATGGGCTTGAACCACCTTCTGTTCGAATCAGCATGATCACTTTCTCCTTTCAGAAAATATAAACACGGCACAGTTGCCGACGAGTCACATTGGTATTCGATAGCTCATGTCGCGATGGATCATGCGAGCCTGCAACGATCAGCTCCGCTACTTATGTAATGGCGCATGAATCAGTGCCATATGCGACACCATTTGGAGAATTGCGCGATGTCACAGAACTGCGCTCTGTCTCAGTGAAGCGATAACTGGCGAGTGCGATTCTCAACTTCATAACGGCAGTTGTCTGAATCCGTCGGACCTGCGATTTCGTGAGATTGAGTAAACTCGCGGTGTCGTCTATGGAGCTACCTTGCATAAGCCTGCTTTCGATCACTTCCATCTCGATCGGACACAGCGTGGAGATCATTGCTTTTCGGACGGACACGTTGATCTCATTCTGTTCAGCGGCTTCCGAGGGATCGATCGAGATTGAACGTCGATCGACATACTGAGAAAGCTCAAGTCCCGTGAGATCAAGAACTACTCCGCGAGCAGTGCGATGACGATGTTCGTTGTAGTCGGCTTGGAAGAGATGACGTGCGTGATTATTAAGTCGGCGAAACACTCGTTCGTTAAATTCATGAGGGTCCTGATCGGACGATGCTGCCAGAAACAGCAGTCCGTCTCGCGCGATGAAATCGGCAATCAATGTCCATTCGGCTTCCTTCTGAGTAAGTGCTCGACACCAGGAGGCTCGGCGGGAACGAACAACTCTTCGAACTGTCGAATGAAACCGCGGATGCTCGCATCCCATTGACTCTTCGGGGAACGGGTTCATAAGTACAACCTTTTATCCAATGAGTAGCTCGGCGAAGTGGCTAACCGAATGATTCAGAATCGACTTGTGTTGAAACGGGTGTGTTGAGGCCATTCGCGGAATTCAGCCGTTGCTGTGTCACTCAACGGAGAAGGCGCGAAATGCGACTGTCACCCGGCGACCGCGGTCAGATTTGCGGTGCGGAACTTCGTGTTTCCATGCCTTGTTTGTGTCCCACGGCATGACGAACACGGTGCCCGCATTGGCTTCGAAGTTCCGAATTTGTCTGTCCATTGCCTTGCCACGAGTGAGGCGGAAGTTCCGAGCAGCGCTAAATGAGACCGTGACGATGGACGAACCCGCGACAATGCCCTTTGTTTTGTCATGGTGCGCGCCGATGTAGTCGGCCGTCGCACCCTCGTACCAATTCAGCAGCAACCCGTTTAGTCGCGGATCAACGGCCTGTTGAATCCAGTTCCAAAGTGGCAATAGCAATTGCGGTACCGGCACAGCGGTGCTGACCCGCCCAGAGAACCGGTAATCCTGTTCGTACGCCTGCTGCCATCGAGGGGTTTGAACCGGTCGACCATGAATCATGATCCACGGTCGTTCGGCAGGTCTGAGATTCCAAAGTGCAGCGAAGAACGATGCCGCCAACCATTCGGTTTCCGGAATCACTCCTTGAAACAGCAGGGAGCCGTCTCCAAGATCGTGGCTGAAAAAGGAGTTTGGGATATTCAAAACGATGCTCCTGAGAGGTTTCCGTGAAAGTGCTTGATCATTGCTGCCGTGGAAAGCGCCACTTCACTTGCAACAGAGTTCCTGACAGCTGACAACAGCAACCGAGGAAAAAAACAGTTCGGTAAACTGCGACGGGACGCATGACGGACTCAGTAAATCTTTTATGGATCGCCTCCGCCGACCGCGATCTGTTCGCAGTCAGCGGACAGCGCAGGAAGCGAGCTAACTGCTAACCACGGCGTTGTGGCAACGGGGACAGACATGCACTTGCCGAAATGCCAGTAGGCCGGCGAGTCTTGCCAGAGTCTGTCGTTGGCGGAACGACAGATCATGTTGATGAGTAGCCACGTATGTGATCGTATTCACAGCGGCAAATTCATGAAGTTCGCCATTGCCACCATGTTCATGGCGCCAAGCCGGTGCGAGTAAACGATTCCACAAATCGTTGCTCCACAAATGTGTGGCTCGCAGCGTCGGCATAAGAAATCTTCTCATGGACTCTTCATCAGTATTGGCAGCGCTGCGTTCAAGGCGTGCCTCTGGCAACGTACAAAGGCTCATCAACAATGCGTCCAGGTGGCTCATGCGTTCCTGCGTTAGTCGCTCAACCTGGCTCATGGCGTCAGCCACGGAGTGGTTGTCTCTCTTTCTGAGTCGTCGACTGCGAGAAATAGCCGCGTGCCCAACGCAATGGCGAAGCGCCATTCCGTTGGCGCAGACCACCCGATGCACATATAGCTCAATGGATGTGGGAGTAGTCCCGAGCAGCGAATGTGAGACTGCAATTCCCCCTTGTACAACGTCACCGACCTTAACAGCACGAGTTCGACGCGATGTCTTGAGTTCAACGAAAATCGACTCAGCGGTCAGCATCAGGCGATTCACAGTGAAGTATTGAGCATCTGTGCCTAGTCCTTCGATGACTGCCTGAACGACCGAGGTGTAGTCCAGATGTACGAGATTCGATTGGCGAAGTCCCAGAAACTGGTCGTTAACCGCAATAGCCTCTCTTCCTCCCCGAAGAGACTTCGGAGAAAAAGCTTGGTCATGATCAAAATGGTACTGCGCGATTTCTGACCGGAAGCTCTGGTTAAACTGAGCCCAGTAAGTGCTCGATGCACCGCAGTGTTTTGCGAGGCGGTCCCATCCCTCGTCAGTCAGTAACAAGTTATCGTCGCCGATTCTAAGTCGGCTTGGTTCCACGACAACAGGTGATCGATCCGTAACGGCTACACATTTGAAGCTACCGTCATGAACCGCAAGTTGTTCAATGAGCGCACCGACGGAATTATCCTCGACAGCGACGATGCGGCCAAGCTCTGCAAGAGTTCCATTGACAGTCGCAAGCGTCGACTGTGATTCACGAGACGGCGCTGAAGGCGAATGCACCACTTCAGCACTTTCATGATCGGCGACGATAATTCTGGCTGATTTACGACTTGGCGTCTTTGACGATATAGCGACCATTTTCAATCTCCCGATGACCTTGCGGTAAAGTTCTGGTAAATGAATAACAGCCTCCAATCCTATGGGAAGAAATCAGCCACACAAGGCGTAACATGTTTACGAATAACGGTTTGCGTTGCTCGCAATTCAGTTGCGTCCCACGCAATACTCGTTGCGTCGGACGCAATAATGGCATCTGGCAAGACAATGGCGCTGCGGCTTGCGCGAGTAGCAAACCTGTGTTAGACTCTCAGTTGCATGGATCGATTGGAGATCACCGAACAGGACGTTCGTGACTACTGTTTTGTGCGAATGCCGGAGAGTAGTCCTTTGTATGCAGTGCTCCACGAAGAGTTCACTCGTGATCCGGTCAACAGTCGCGTCGGTCAGTTTTGCCGAGAGACGGAACGTGTCGTGCGTCGCGTAATGGGTAGTGATCTGGACTGGGAATCACTGTATTCTCCGTCGGAAGCAGCTTCGGAAACTGGCGAGGTATCTGATGAGTTCAGAGATAAAGGCAGCGTCGAGTCCAGCCCATCAAAGGCATGAGGTATTCGAAGCCTTTGCTGGAGGCGTGGCGGCCGTAATCGGAAAGGCGTGCTGGGAACGGCTTGAGCACGACGTCATTCGCCGCTCAAACCTGGCCCACTTGAGCGCGGCCGTTATTGCCGATCCCTCGGGCGTGAGTCGGAAAATGAATACAGGGAAGATGGAATTTCATCGACTGATTTATGTGCTAGCGACTTATGAGAAGAACTTCGCGAGTCTTCCCGACCAGTTCCCACCGAGAAGTGCGCTCAAACTCAACGGGACTCGGCATTTGGCTTATCTGCAACGTAGAATGAGCGCCACTACGGCAAGCATCATGAAACCTGAAGCTATTGTCGAGCAGTTTCCATTGTGGAGTTTTTTCGTCGCCAACGAGATGGCCATGAACCTTACGAGATGGGTTGCATTGTTGCGACAGAAGCGTGACCCACGGGCGACTGATGCTCAACGAGAAAGGCATGAAAATGAACTCGCGGTAGCAATTGTCGAATGCGAAGAACACGCAGGGAGCGCGATGACAACATATGCCGATAGTTTACGACCCGCGTTTGGTTCCCGATACGAAGACGCTGAATTGCAGAAGGCCAGAAGACCGCTCAAAGCCGACGATATGCAAGACATGCTGAAGTGGGCCGAGAACATCCTGGATGCCGATGCCATTTTGGAGAACTGGGTGAAGAACCTCGACGACAAGGTTCATCTGATCTGGCAGGAGTCGACATGAACGATGATTTAGTCCGCGATTTTTGTTTCTCGCGCCTTCCGGAAGATAGTCGGTTGTACGCGGAGCTTCACGAGGAATTCATTCGTGATCCGGTTAACAGCCGTGTCGGTCGTTTCTGCCAAAAGGCCGAGCGCGTCGTGCGATCCGTGTCTGATGGTGAATTAGATTGGGAAGGAATGCTGAATGCATGGGTTGCCGCAGAATCCGCGGACGTTGAGGAACGCGAGGAATCGGTAACCGAACCCAGAATGGTAATGGGTGACGGTGCTGGGGAGTTTGGCACCGCCATCCTCGAAAGCATTGTCAGAGTTGCGGATTCGACCGCTCACTCGAATCCAGCGATGCAGAGTGGCTCACAACCAGACCATGCAGCAACCAGAGTGAAGTGGCGGAACACCCGCTCCTTCAAGGTTACGATCGGAGTCATCGCGGCTTCATTGCTTCTGCTGTCGCTCGGCTTCAATGGTTGGCTTGTGCGGTCCAGATCCATCGAACGTGAGCGTCTTGGATTTGCTTTGTCTGTATTGACCACAGCTTCGCAGACGACAGTCGGAAGCAAAGACCTTCGACAAGCCTTGGCC
>JAYSPO010001727.1:0-2437 GCA_043722015.1 Candidatus Kuenenia sp.
TTGTACAGAACTCGCGGATCATCCGCGCTTTCGGCCGGTGAAATATATCCCGGTTGCGCTCCGTACATGTCCAGGATGTGCCTGGGTTCTTTCGAGATATCCATCACTTCCGGAACTGACATCTGCATGCGATACGCCAATTCGTATTGTGAAATCCGAGTCTGCGTTTCGGCATCACCGCTGCGTTCGAATTCGGCGGCGTTCATTTCTGCCAGCGTGTCCAGCATGCGGCGGCGAAGGCTGCGATCCATTCCGTCCGGGTCGGTGAGATAGAGGACGGGATCGCCGGAGGTGCGGCACTGCACGCCTTGATAGACGGAAGGGAGAAAACCAGAGCCCCACAAAGACTTGCCAGCGTCCGGTGTTTTTCCTCCTGATAACAGCACGACAAAGCCTGGCAGATTTTCGTTGACGCTGCCCAGCCCGTAATTGATCCATGATCCGAGCGAGGGATTTCCCAGTCGCGGAGTTCCCGTGTGGATGAATAACTGCGAAGGAGCGTGATTGAATTGATCCGTCTGGACAGTTCGGATGACGCACGCTTTGTCCGAGACGGATGCAAAGTGTGGCAATAATTCGCTGATCCATTGACCGCTCTCGCCATACTGACGAAACGAAAACTGCCCCGCCAGAATTTTGGGAACCCCCTTGATGAAGGCAAATCGCTTGCCCTCCAGAAACGACGCAGGGCAGTCCTGCATATGCAGTTTGTCCAGATCCGGCTTATGCTCGAACAGTTCCAGCTGCGACGGTGATCCCGCCATATGCAGATAGATGACTCGTTTGGCAGTCGGCGCGAGCATCGGCGGCTTTGGAGCAGTCGAAGTGGAATTCTTCGGCGTTGTTTCTGCGTGGCTGTCCTTCGACAACAGCGACTGCAGGGCCATTGAGCCAATACCGAGTCCCGCAGTCTGCAGGAGATGGCGGCGAGTTTGAGTGCAGAGTTTTGCGATATCCGGAGTCATGGTCGTGCGTTTCCTGATCGTGCTGCAGTTGTACGCTACTGCGGAGCTTGCCTCCGTAGAGCGATAATCATCACCAGAATCGAATCATACCTGCAACACATCACGCCACCATGCAGCTTGCCTGCATGGAGCGGTGATCCTGCTACTGCACAATCTCATGATCATCATCCTACCCGGACAAGCCGGGTAGTGATGGCGTTTCGTGTTGATTTCGCGCCTGGTTATCATCAGGGCTCGATGGGGACGAGCCCGCATCGTGGCCCAAAGGCAGAAATCAACCATGCCACTATAACAAAAAAGCCCGGCTCTTTGCAAAAAGGCCGGGCTCCTGATTCGAAATGTGGAATTGTGCAGTCCTGTTCATTCCCAGGTCAACGAACCACTTTGGTAATCAGTGACGCGGGTTTCAAAGAAATTCTTCTCTTTGGCCAGGTCGATTGTTTCGCTCATCCACGAGAATGGGTTTGGAGAACCATACTGTGTTTGCAGGCCGATGCGTTCCAGCCGACGATCTGCAATATGCTGGACATAGTCACGGAACAATTCGGCATTCAGCCCCATGACCCCGCGTGGCAGGCAGCCTTCGGCATAGTCGATTTCCAATTCGACCGCCGAACGAATCAGTTCGATCATTTCTGACTGGAACTGCGGAGTCCACAAGCCGGGATTTTCGGACTTGATTCCATTGATCAGATCGATGCCGAAATTCATATGGACGGTTTCGTCACGCAAGATGTACTGGAACTGCTCTCCGATCCCCTTCATCAGATTGCGGCGGTGAAATGAGAGGACCATCACGAAGCCGCTGTAAAAGAAAATGCCTTCCATGATGACATAGAAACCGATCAGATTCTTGAGGAACATCTGCTTGCCTTCGAGGGTGTCGGTCGAAAACCCCTCAGACATGACTTCCGCAGTCAGTTCCATTTCGAAGGCATCTTTCTTCGCAATGGCCGGGATTTCCCGGTACATGTTGAAGATTTCGCCTTCGTTCAGGCCCAGACTCTCGACGACGTAAAGAAACGTGTGCGAATGCACCGCTTCTTCAAACGCCTGACGCAGCAAGTACTGTCGGCATTCCGCGTTTGTCACATGCTTGAAGATTGCCAGGACCAGATTATTGCCAACCAGTGATTCCGCTGTTGAGAAAAAACCGAGGTTGCGTTTGATCACCAGACGTTCGTCATCGGTCAAGCGATCAGACCGCCAGACCTCAACGTCCTGATTCATCGGCACTTCTGTCGGCATCCAGTGATTGGAGCAGCCGCTGTTGTAGTGCTCCCAGGCCCAGTGATACTTGATCGGCATCAACTGGTTCACATCCACCTGGGCATTATTGATCAATCGTTTTTCAGTCGCCTTGACGCGACCTTCGGTTCCGATGAGCAATTTCTGATCGTCAATTACAGCAGTAGTCATAAAGACCTCATTCCGTGAGAGTAAAGAAAAACAAAAAAGGGTGGTTCAGATTT
>JAYSPO010001728.1:0-3767 GCA_043722015.1 Candidatus Kuenenia sp.
AGCTGTTGGCATGCGGCTGTTCAATTCAATTCGTAGAAAACCAGTCCGCTGGGCGTGCATCGGTCTGATCGTTGTGGCCTTGGGAATTCCTTTTCCGACCCTCAACCGCGCTATTCGTACTTTTTTTGCCGAGCGAGCCCTGGGAGAGCAAAATGCCGAACTGGCTCTCGGCTGGTTAGAGTCGATTCCGGAGTGGAACCGCGTTGGGCAGACACATGTGCTCTTTGCAAAGGCCTACCGGCGACAAAGCAAGTTTGATCTGGTGAAAGAAAGCCTGCAAACTGCATGGGACCGTGGCGTACCGGTCGAGCAGCTTGAACGAGAGCAATGGTTGGCTTTGGCAAAGTCCGGGCAGACGCGCGAGGCAGAACTTCACCTGCGACAACTGATGCTGGATCCGCGGGATGACGGGCAGGAAATCTGTGAATCCTTCGTCACGGGATATTTCCTCAGTCATCAGTTTGCGAAAGCCGCGTCACTCCTCGATGCGTGGGAAGCGGAGTTTCCGGAGGATCCGCGGCCCCACGAACTGCGCGGCCTTTGGTTACAAGACACCGAACGTTGGAGTGAGGCTGCAACATGCTACGAGAAAGCTCTCAGCCTGGCTCCTGGTAAAACACGAATTCGCCGCGACATGGCTGTTTGTCTTCGCGAACTGCATGAATACGACAAGGCGGAAATACAGTTCCTCCAATGTCTCAAGGAAACGCCGGACGACAGTCAACTGCTGATTCAATGGGGCGAATGGCTGCTTGCGAATGGCAAAGCAAACGAGACGAAATCAGTGCTGCAAAAGGTTTTGAACCTGGACTCTGGAAACCAGGACGCCAGGTTTGCGATGGCCAAAACTCTCTTGATGGACGGCGACGCCGGGCAGGCCCTGGAATCACTTCAGCAACTGCACAATGAAAAACCCAGCGATTCCGAAATTCAGTATTCGCTGGCAGCGGCTCTGCAGGCTTCAGGAATGACCGAACAGGCTGCCGAGATGTTTAAGCAGGTGACCGCGACAGAAAAAAAACTGCGTCGGAAACAACAACTGATTGAGAGTCTTGATCGGGATGTGAATCAGCCGGATGTGCTCTACGAAATTGCCATGATTTCAATGAATCACGAATCGCCTGCGGAAGGTCTTCGCTGGCTGCAGACTCTCATTGATCTCAATCCCCGTTACGCGGCGGCTCAGGTTGCACTCGCCGATTA
The DNA here is from genome assembly GCA_043722015.1 of Candidatus Kuenenia sp. Taxonomy (GTDB): domain Bacteria; phylum Planctomycetota; class Planctomycetia; order Planctomycetales; family Planctomycetaceae; genus SXXK01. The sequence continues at coordinate 1,204 of JAYSPO010001728.1, forward strand.
CTATCACCGTACCGGCAAACCGGAACTTGAGGAAAAACACCGCGAACTTGCGAAGGCTCTCTCTGAGACTAAGAACCCCTGAAAAGTCCTGAGAGGCCGCTGAGTTTTTTCGAGCCCGCTTTTACTCCACGCGGTCACGACTGATAGTATTGGCGAGCGGCATGCGTCAGCTTGCCGGTACAAAAACGAGATACCGGAGGGCTGACGCCACTCCGCTCGCCGGACTCATTTCTGGCCGCGCGGAGCATATTCATCGGGGGTTGCATCGCGACACTGAATCTGGATCGTGTGAATCGGCCCTGAAAATCTACAAACTTGTTTCGCAAAGTCGGCGAGGATACCGTATTCCCGGACAACGGGGTGACTTGAGAAATCTGGTTGTGGCCCGAAAAAAACGGGCTCAAGTTTCGTTAGAACCAGCTCAGCATCAATTTCGTCGGATGTGGCGTATGGACTACATTTCACTTTGTTCCGGCCCAAAGGGCCATTCGTTCTGTTCGAACCACGAAAAGGCCGTTGAAGAAAAAAGGGACCCGCAACTTTGGAGGCATTAAAAAAAGAACAGTCGTCCGCGACTCTGCAGTCCGCCACGGACAACTGGGCGTTCGCGTCTGAGGAATACTACCCTGCAGCGGATTGTGGACCCAGTTTTGTCTGTGGGATGCAGGGCGTCGGATTGCACACAACAGGAAGCCTCGATGATCGAGTTGCTCAGGGGTGTTATTCCGGAGATCCCCTGCGATCGTCGTCCCATTTGTTCCCGGTTTTTTGTCTTATCATTGCATTCCTCGGATGCACTCCCGATTCACCGCAGACACCTGCAAAGCAGCAAACCGAATCACAGAATAACCGGAGCCCGAAAGTCAGTGAGCGAAAGCCTGCCGAAATGATCCCTTCGATCGCGGCCTTCTCTGAGACGGCGGCCGGGGCAGGAATCAATTTCACCTATCACAATGGTGAAGAATCTGGCCATTTCGCGATTCTGGAGTCTCTGGGAGGAGGCGTCGGAATGTTTGACTACGACAGCGACGGTGATGTTGATTTATTTGTGCCGGGTGGGGGACGTTACGAATCGGAGAAGAAAACTGTCGGGCTATCGCCTGGTCTTTTCAGAAATCTCGGGGATTGGCGGTTCGTGGAAACGACTGTGGCAGCCGGAACAGCAACGGCGCCATGGTACAGTCACGGAGCTGCGATCACGGATTTTAATAACGACGGCTTTTCGGACATCCTGGTGACCGGGTACGGTGGCTTGCTGTTGTTTCAGAATCAGGGAGACGGCACGTTTCGTGAAATCGCTCGCCAGACAGGGCTCACCGACGACCAATGGAGCAGCAGTGCGGCATGCGGCGATGTGGATGGCGATGGCAATCCTGATTTCTATGTGGCTCACTACGTCAACTGGTCACCGGACAACAATCCGATCTGTGAAGGTCCTGAGCCTGGCCTGCGGGAAGTCTGTCCACCCCGCAGATTCGACCCACTTCCGGACATAATCTATCACAACAATGGGGACAGCACATTTTCGGATTTCAGTACGAAACTTCAGTTACGCACTGATGGCAAGGGGTTGGGAGTGCTGATGGCCGATGTCGATCTCGACGGCCATCTCGATATCTATGTGGCAAATGACACGGTCCCCAACTTTTTGTATCGCAACAACGGCGACGGGACTCTGGAAGACGCCTCGACCAGAAGCGGTACCAGTCTGAGCGATGCCGGGGTGCCTGAAGGCAGCATGGGAGTCGATGTCGGCGACTACAATTTAGACGGTCGGCCTGATCTTTGGGTGTCAAATTTTGAACGCGAGAGCTGCTCTTTGTATCGAAACGACGGCAACTTTTTCTTTCAACATGTCAGCCGTTCGACAGGTGTCACGGCAGTCGGGGGACTAGCAGTCGGCTGGGGAACGGTCTTCCTTGATTTCGACCGAGACGGAGACGAAGACGTGTTTGTGTCGAATGGTCATGTGATCCGCTACCCGAAGAATGCCCCATTGCGACAACCTCCGCACTTGTTTCAGAATGACTCCGGACCTCGGTTCCATAACGTGGCTCCGGCAGCCGGAGATTATCTGCAAACGCCGCATATGGGACGGGGAGTTGCTTGTGGTGACCTTGATAATGATGGCGATCAGGATCTCGTGATTTCATGCAACAATGAACCGGTGGCCGTCCTTACGAATCACTCGGGAACAAATAACAGTTTCGTAGTTCGACTGATTGGCACCAGAAGTAATCGAGACGCCGTGGGAGCCTGGATCAAAATCCGTGTCGCTCCGGATCAGCCGGAAATGATCCGCCTGGTTAAGGCAGGCGGAAGCTATGCTTCATCAAGTGACCCCAGACTGTTCTTCGGTGTCGGGACTGCAACATCAATTGCGGAAGTCGCGATTCACTGGCCTTCCGGAGTCATCCAGAGTTTAAGCGACGTTGCGATCCAGGAAACTCTCGTCCTGCGTGAGCCAAATCCAGACCGCTAGACCACGGTCTAAGACGATGTCAAATGCGGGGAAAACCGGGGTTCGCGCCTGACGGCCTGTATCGATTTGCCTCCAGACTTCG
>JAYSPO010001729.1:0-1504 GCA_043722015.1 Candidatus Kuenenia sp.
GGCAAATTCGACACATATCAATCGCTGAAAATTCACTGGCCGGGCGGATCATTGCAGGAACTGCCCGGTGGTCCGGTGAATCAGTTGATAGAAGTCACGCAGTAAGGTTTGATCACGGTCTGTCACGATACTCTACGCGGTCGGAAATGCGTCCGGCGAGCGGAGCGGCGTGAGCCCTCCGGTACTTCGTTTTTGTACCGGCAAGCTGACGCATGCCGCTCGCCAATTGTCTCACGGCACAACGTCAAGGGAAGATTATGGCACCATCGCAGGTCAAGACTCGCTACGACATTGTGATTGTGGGAAGTGGACATAACGGACTGGTGGCTGCGGCGTATCTGGCAAAGGCCGGGTTGTCAGTGCTGGTTCTGGAACGCAACGATTACCTCGGCGGAGCGACGGCTTCACAGCAGGTGTTTCCGGACTATGACGCCTTGTTGTCCCGCTATGCGTATCTGGTTTCACTCCTGCCGCCCCTGATTGTTGATGAACTCGGCCTCCGGTTCGAAACGAGGCGACGGCGTACGGCGTCCTTTACCCCATACACAGATGCCGGCGGCACGAATCGCGGTCTCGTGATTTCCAATGCTGACGTGAATCGGTCGCGTGAATCAATGCGGGAAATGACCGGAAACGACAATGCCTGGAAAGGATACGAACGACTGCTTGGGCTGGAATCTGCCGTTGCCCGCGTGGCATGGCCATCGCTGCTGCAGCCGATGCGGAGCCGTGAGTCGTTTCGCTCCGCGTTACAAACGGACGACGAGCGCGCGGCATGGCACGCCTTTGTCGAACGGCCACTTGGCGAAGTGATCGAAGAACTCGCTGAGCATGATGTCCTTCGCGGCCTGCTGCTGACCGATGCCAAAATCGGCGTCTTCACTCAGCCTCACGATGCTTCGCTGTTGCAGAATCGTTGTTTCCTGTACCACGTCATCGGTAACGAAACCGGTGAATGGCGAGTGCCCGTCGGCGGAATGAGATCTCTGGTCGATGCCCTGACAGATCGCTGCCACTCACTGGGAGTGACATTTCTCACCAGTTCGCCGGTCACGCATGTGGAGTGCGGTCCGATCTGCCATACGGTTTCCTATACTGTCGATCACGTGGAATACGCAGTAGACGCCGTTCGAGTCCTCGTCAATGCCGGGCCAAAAACCTTTGCTCGATTGTTGGGTGAGTCATGGAACCCGATTCCGACAGACGAAGGCTCAGTTGTCAAAATGAACATGCTGCTGCACCGGTTGCCGCAGGTAAAAGCAATCGGCGTGACGTCGGAAGAGGCATTTTCGGGGTCATTTCATATCGATGAAAGCTACCAGCAGATGCAAACGTCCTGGCAACAGGCGTCCCGGGCAGAATTGCCGGATCCCGCGCCAGCGGAAATGTACTGTCACACGTTGACCGACAATTCGATTCTGTCGCCGGAGCTGCGATTGAAAGGCTATCACACGTTGACATTGTTCGGTCTGGATATGCCGTACCGCTTATTCAAAGACAACAA
>JAYSPO010001730.1:0-14197 GCA_043722015.1 Candidatus Kuenenia sp.
TGTCGGCGGTGTCACCGGGACCGTAATCGCCGAGACTTGGTGGGCTATAAACGGCACCACCAGTATCGGTACCCATGATGCCGTCAACGCCCATGTCAATAGCGCCGGTGCCGTCGAGCGTACTGCCGGGGATGTTGAACGACGGGGCACCCTCGTCCGACAGCGAACCCCAGACGGCTCCGGCTCCTTCGTCATACAGGTCTTCACTCGGAGTTTGCAATGTTGTCGCAGGCAATTGCGGACCGTAAATGAATTGGCTCTGCTGTGTTGGACTCAGACTGCTCAAATCCTGCAATCCGATGGCATTGATCTGAATGAATCCTGCCTCAGACATTAACGCCAGGGAATTGGAGTCCACCGTCGTCAACGCGGGCTGCTCGGCCAGCGGCGTGGCGGACAACAGACACTTTGGCTCCAGCCCCTGCACTTCTTTCGCAGCCGATGAACAGCGGCTCCACACAGATTTACGTCGCCCCCCCCCCCCCCCCCACACCGGAGGTGTCCATCAGGCCATCAACAACCGCATTCAGCCATTGAAACAGAGTCATACGAACACCTGTGAAACAAGGGGGGTGATCAACGGGTAACGAAGGCAGAGTAAAACCTGGCGACTGGATGTTCAATCGCCGGGAAGTTCTGAAGTTTCAAGAATAGCATTTTATGATTCTTACAGATTGCGACGCTCATTCGATTGACAATACCTCGCACCGTCGGTCACCCCAACGAACAAAATCGCGGAGTCAGAACTCGTCGGGCGCAGTAAAATTCGACGGGCGACTGTTGATGATTCGTCTTATGACTCCAACGGCATTTCCATCACCAGATATCCGCTGTCCTGAAATCCCAATCGGCGATACGTTGCCATCGCAGTCTCGTTCTCGTGTTCGACATACAGCCTTACGCAAACCGCATCGCAGCGCAGGCGAGCCAGTTCGACAGAGCGTTCAAACAGTAATCGAAAGACTCCGGCCCCGCGTTTTTCTGACGCCACGTAAACGCTCTGCAGCCAGATCATCCAGCCGTTGCGCCAGTCGCTCCATTCTCGCGTCAGCATGATCTGACCGATGACGCCGGATTCATCTTCCGCGACGAAGTACTGCACTTCGTCACCGAGTTCCAGACCACGACGCACACCTGCGTCCACCGTGCTGCGATCCAGAGTTTTGTCCTCTGTTTCCCGTGCCAATCGACAATTGTATTCCACGATCGCTGCGACATCGTCGGTCGTTGCGGATCTGATCACAACACTCATCGGATATTCCATAAGGGGAAACCAGTCAGTTCTGAATAGGACTTATATGTCGTATGGGACGTATTTTCAGCCACCAAATCACACATCCAGTCCCAGCATGCGCATCAGGGCAATGGCGTTGCTGCGTTCGACGACGCCATCGCGGAGTGTGTAGTCGAATGTCATCTGACCGTCGGTGATCCTGTCTTCGAAATGCTTGTTAACGGCCTGATCAGACATTGAATCGACGATCTGCGTCAGAGCCAGATCGTGTGTCGTGACAATGCCCAGTGCATGACGGGCGACAAGGGAGCGGATGACGGCTTCCGCACCGCGACGACGGTCGTGCGAGTTTGTGCCGTTGAGGATTTCGTCCAGCAGAAACAGCACGATTCGTGGCTGTTCAGTCAGATCGACCACGGTCTTAAGACGACGCACGACGGTGAAGAACAGCGAGCGTCCTTCCTGCAGCGAATCGCTCACCCGCATCGCAGTAGCAACCTGAAACGGATATGTGCGAAAACTTTTAGCACGCACGACTGACCCGCACAGTGTCAGGACCACACTCGCGCCGAGGCTCCGCAGAAAGGTGCTTTTGCCGGACATGTTGGAACCGCTGATCAGCAGCAACGGTTTTTCGGCAGTCAGCGATACGCTGTTTCGCACGCAGGCGGATTCTTTCAACAGCGGATGCCCCACCTGTTCGGCAATCAGTTCCGGCTGCGTGTCCGAGATCACCGGCAGACAATCGTCGGGATGATCAAACGAGTAACCCGCTACGGAGAGCGAGGCTTCGAGGCACGCTGTGGTTTCCAGCCAGTCAGCCACATCGCGTCCATGCTTCAGGCGCCAGCGTTCCAGTAGAAACGTCAACAACACAAACAGACCACAGGCCCATGCTATGGGCGCGAAGAACTGATTGCGCGTGGCGTTGTTGAGCCATTGTGTCAGTCGACCGAGTCGGCGAATGGCCTGCGACGCAGTTTCGGATTCTGAGTGAAATCGATTCTGCAGATCCCGGATTGCCGGCTCTTCAACGGAGTGGCGTTCAAACACCTCAATGACCGCTCCAAACTGACGCAGCGCCGAATCAACATTGTCCATTCGCTGAGCGACGGCACGGATCTGCCGTCGCGTTATCGCAATCGCCGGAGCCTGCAGAAGTATTACCGTCAGCAGCATTTTCAACGGCAGCATGTCCGTCAGGACCAGGGCAATCACCGGAATTGCGATCAGGCCTATCAGCAGGGACCAGGCGACAATCCACCACGGCATGGGTTGACCGGATTCATGGACCCATTCCATCAGCAATCGCTCTGCGTTAGCCCACTGGGGTGAGTCCGGAATGCAGGCGAGCGATTCCCGGAGTACCAGTTCGTTCTTCAATCCCTGCGCGCGAGCCTGACGCAATCGAATCGTGTCGCCATCGCAGACGTTCTGCAGCCATTCAGCCAGCTTTCGTCGGCCGGGCTGCGTGCGGCATTCGTTGAGCAATTGAAACAGCGAACCGGGACCGAAGACATCCAGATCCTGTGTCCATGGATGCAGGTCATTAATAAATTCCGCACCGTTGGAAACGTCGGAACCAAATTCGCGGTTCAGCCTCCGCAACCGGCTTGCATGGAACGCACTCACAGCCCTCGCGTGCTTAAGCCGTTTGAGGCACGCCTGATGAAACGGCAACAGCCCGCAGAACTGCACGGCCGGAATCATGATCCACCACCATGAAACGAATTCCGGATCACCCAGACACAGGATGGCCAGTCCGACAGCCAGCACAAAGACAGCGACGCGCAGGCGTACAAAACGCTGATCACGCCGTGTCAGTTTTTTCTCGCGCACAGCGATGTCGTTCAGTCGCGTCTGATATGCCGCACGGGGATCCGAAACAGGACGGTCAGAAGAAGCAGCTGGCGAATAGAAATACGGTGCCGACATGTGGTATTCTGTTGCAAGTCGATACTAGTGCCTGGAAAAGGGGTCAGGAACCAATAGCCAAAAGGCCCGAAGGGTGCTGCGCACTATTGGTTCCTGCCCCCTTTTCCAAGCCTGACATAGCGCTACTGCCGTTCCGCAATCTTGAAAAGATGTTCATCACTGCGAACGTACAACGCCCCGTTGGCTGCGCCAGGACTGCACAGAATTTTCTCCGCCAGATCCAGTTCCGACACAATGATGCCTTTGTCTTTTTCCGGCTTCACGACAAACGCATTTCCGTCTTCGTTGAACAGATAAAGATATCCATTGGCAATGATCGGCGTGCTGCTGAAAGAGCCGCGCAGCCGCAGTTGCCACAGACGTTCGCCTGTCTTTGTGTCGCCTGCCGAAAGAACTCCGGCGCTGTTCAGAGCGAATGCCCAGCCGTCCACGACCACGGGACTTGACGTTCCGGGACTGATGCTGGATGAATTCCAGAGCTGTTCAAAGGTATTGTCTTTCGCCGGACGAATGGCCGTCAGACCATTCGACGGAATCACGATGGAACCAGAATCGACGGTTGCAGAAGGTATTGTGGATGCTCCCTTATCGAAATTCCAGACGATCGTACCGGATACCGGATCGACCGCCGCCAGTCCTTTGGAGGACTGCAGCAGCACCAATGCCGACTGCTGATCAGTCGCAGGCAAAATCGAAGGCGATGTCCAGTTGGCCGCGCGAGGACGATCAATCTGCCAGATCGTGACGCCTGATTCGACGTCAACGCCGCAGGCAAATGATTCTGCATCACTTTCGACCTGCACCACGACGGTCTTACCAATCACTACGGGCGATGACGACATGCCAAGGCTATTGCTGGCGTTCGGGAACTCACTGCCGAAGCCGCGAAACCACTGCAGATTCCCGGCAAGGTCCAGACAGATCAGATCGTTGCTGGAAAAGAATGCAAAGACCCGCTGACCATCGCTGGCCATGGTGGGCGTGGCATTGCACATCTTATCGTGAGTCAGCGTGCGGCCTGTAGCGATAAACTCCCGCTCCCACTGTTGTGCGCCAGTTGCAGCATCAATGCTGATCACATGCAGCCGATCCTGCGCGTATCCGGAACTGGCTGAGACAAAGACCTGTTCGCCCACGACGATCGGCCCTGACAGCCCTCGTCCAGGAAGTCTGGTCTTCCATGCGATGGTATCACCACTCAACTCCGTCGGCAGAGTTTCCCCTGTCGCCACAGAATTTGCGGCGTTACCGCGAAACTGTCTCCAGTCCGCAGCCATCGACACCGGAAGTGTGGCCGCAGCCAGAATCAGAAAAGTGATGATCCACTTCATTGTCGAACTCCTGATCCAATTTCGTTTCGCGCGGTACCGGGCGATGGCAGCAATGCAGAACCAGTGCTGTTGCAGATTCGAATTTGAAACTGATAACGCTGAGCCCAGTCCTGGGTCTGTTCATTCTGACAGATCTTGAACAGCAGCGTGTTGCTGCCTGCTTTCAGAGTCACGGGGACTCGATACTGGTCCAATTGCGAACTGCGATGGTATTCTTCGCGTTCAAAGACCAACTGACCGTTGACCCACAGCTTCCATGAATTGGGCGTGCCCAGACGAATCTCAACCTGCTGCTCCCTGTCGCTCGTCCATGTCGTGGTGGCGTACATCAGCGAGCCCTTGTAGTTTTCGATTTGTTTTGCGATATCCACGACGCCGTAGTCGTCGGTTGTAACAATGGGCTGCCAGCGAACTTTGTCAGTTTGTCCGTCATACTCCGCCTGCAGGTCCGGTGCCTTTGAAATGTTGACATCCAGCTCCGGTCCGTAAGCCACCGCAAAGCCTTTTCCTTCTTTATTGTCGAACGGCCCGACGATCGACCATTTCGGAAGAAAACCGAAGTGCTTCTGAATATCAACCTCTTCGTTGTTTTTGCGAAGTGCTTCCGCAATTGTTTTCACCTGATCTTCATGGACTGCCCCGTTGAATGCTTTGCGATAAAGCGGCGTAGACCTGGCAGCATCCGGGATCGCGCTGGCTTCGGTCACCAGCAGTGCGACGGCGTCACGGCGAAACTCCGGACTGGCGTCGAGCAGCATGTCCGGAATCAATCGAGTTTCAATCCCCGGATCTGACCGCTTCAGCGTTTCATACACCAGTCGCCGCGCGAATGGCGACTGATTCTGATCCCGCACAAAGGCCTCCAGTTCCTGTTGCGGCAACTGACGACCGGCTTTGGTCTCTGCATCGGCGATCTGTTCAAATGCATTTCTCATCCAGTTGACAGTCAACGGACTGGCATCGCGAAAGCCCTGCAGCAACGGCAACAATGCCTGCGAACCAGCAGACCTCAATTGCTGAACAGCATCCCGCGCGGCTGCGGAATCCACCGCTCCCGGCTGCACTTCGCGGAGCACTTTGATTGCACTCGATGTGTCATCAGCACGAACAATGGGCAGAACCACCGTGGTCAGCAGAATGACCGCAATCAGTAGTCGCATATGAAAGCTCCCTTTGGATACTCCAGAGTGGTTGAAAAAGGTGTCTGGAACTCTCCAGACACCCTTATCAACGCGCAGGATACAACACACACGACAGGATTTGAATCCGCTCTGCCTTCGGCTACAAAAGTTTCCTGGGCCGACGCTAATCGCTTTGGCCCAGGCTATTTGAATGGATGGGCCTTTGGCCCGAAACGCAATCCGTGATTCCGGGCCAACGGCCCATTTGTTTGCATAGCCTGGCCCAGGCGAAACGCGGGCCAGGTGAATGGTACACGCTACCAAATCTGAATGCGGTCTGCTTTCGGCTTAAACAATTTGTCACCAGCTTTGACACTGAAGGCTTCGTAAAACGCATCCAGATTCGAGATCGGCCCGTTGGCTCGAAAGCTGGACGGCGAATGCGGATCGGTCACCAGGCGACGAATGAGTTCATCTTCCCGGTATTTGCGGCGCCAGATCTGCGCCCAGCTGAGGAAGAACCGTTGAGCCGAAGTATGACCGTCAATCACGGGGCCGTCCTTGCCGCCCAGTGACATGCGGTAGGCCTTATAAGCGATCGCCATACCGCTCAGGTCTGCGATATTTTCGCCAAGCGTCAGTTTGCCGTTAAGCTTACGCCCGGGCAGTGGCTCATATCCTTCAAACTGGGTGACCAACTGGCCGGTGAGTTTTTCGAAGGCCTCGCGGTCTGCTTCGGTCCACCAGTTCTGCAGATTGCCGTCGCCGTCGTATTTGCTGCCTTCATCGTCGAAGCCGTGGCTGATTTCATGACCGATGACAGCACCGATGCCTCCATAATTGGCCGCGTCGTCAGCCAGCGCATCAAAGAACGGAGGCTGCAGAATGGCGGCCGGAAAAACAATCTCATTCATGCCGGGATTGTAGTAAGCGTTCACTGTCTGAGGCGTCATCCCCCATTCCTTGCGATCGACAGGTTTGTGGAGACGATCCAACTGACGGTGGTGTTCAAACTCCGCCGACCGCAGCATGTTCCCAACCAGATCATCCGCTTTGATTTCAAGTTTGGAATAGTCGCGCCATTCATCCGGGTATCCGATTTTTGTCGTGATCTTACTCAGCTTGTCCAACGCCTTTTTCTTGGTGGCGTCAGTCATCCATGAAAGTTCGTGAATGCTGGTTTCGTACGTTTTCATCAGGTTGGCAACCAGTTCGTCCATCCGCCGACGTGATTCTGCGGGAAAATGTTTCTGCACATAAAGCTGCCCCAGCGATTCGCCGAGCACACCAAAATCGCCGGCACCCGCGCCGGACGTGGCATCGACTGCCCGCTTCCAGCGAGGCTTTTGTTCGGGAACGCCGGTGATCGTGCGATCATGCAGCTCAAAGTGTGCATCGACAAATTCAGGTGTCAGATAATCTGCCGCAGCATCCAGCAATTGAAATCGACAATACTGCTTCCAGGTGTCAAGCGGTGTCTCCGCCAATATGCTTTCCAGCGCCACGAAGAAGCTGGGAGTGATCACGTTGACTTCCTTGAGATCCGGCGCACCGACCGCTCCGAAGAATGCTGACCACGGCAACTTTTTGGAAATCTCACTCAGGTTTGCAACTTCATACAGGTTGTAGCGTTTTTCTGCGTCGCGAAGTTCTGTCCGTGACCACTGAGCTTTTGCCAGCGCAGTTTCCAGTTTCAGAATATTCTCAGCCGCAGCATCTCCGTGTGGCAGTTTGGCAAGTTCATAAAGCTTGACGATATAAGCCTTCAAAGCCGTGCGTGCCTGTGCGTACTTTTCGTCACTCTCAAGGTAGTAGTCACGATCAGGCAGCGTCGTTCCGCTCTGAGAAATCCCGGCCAGGTAGCGTGCTGAGTTCTTGTCGTCCGTCCCGATGCCGAAACCAAACGGGCTGCCGATTCCGACGACGTTGACACGACCGAAATAACGCACGACATCTTCGGTTGTGGACAGCGAATCGATTGCATCCAGCTGTGCCTTCAGTGGCGTCAATCCTTTCTTCGCAATCAACTCTTCGTTCATAAAGCTGCGATAGAAGTCGCTGACCTTGTGACTGTTAGCGTCGGACGGGTTTCTGACCGACTCTTCGATGATGGCGCGGATATTGTCCCGAGCGGCGTCATCGAGAGCCGTAAATGATCCGTAGTTGGACTTGTCTGACGGAATTTCGGTGGACAGCAACCAGCGTCCATTGACGTGCAGAAACAAATCGTCCTGCGGCCGGACCGTCGTATCGAAGCCATCCGGATCAATGCCGGAATCCAGTTTCTTGTCGTCTGCGGTTGCAAAATCGGCGACAGAAGCCAGTACCAATCCGGCCAGCACCAGCCGCGTCCCCATCCATTGTCGAATCGAATTTCCTGAAGTCATTGAACATCGCTTCCACAGAAAACACGGCAAATCCTGACTGTCACGCACGGACACTCAGCCAAATCTAGCCGCATTCTGTCGAAGCTGCCGCGAATTTCCAGTCACGAGCGCAGATGGGGAATTCCGCGTGTCAGGCGATAGGTTGACAAAGCACTAGAGCTCTGTCACCAATGGCCAATGGATTGATGGGTGGCCGGGGTTGGAGGGCGCTAGCCCGAAACCCCGGGGCTTCCTTCGCTACGCTCAGTCCAGCCCCGGCCACCCGATCCATCAAAATCAAGCCTTGACCAAGCCCTAAAGTTCGCGGCGCCAGCGTTCGGGGACACCTGCGAAAGCGGCTTGGTACGTCGCTTCCAGGGGAACCATGACGTGTCGCGGTGGTCGGAGGAACAGTGGCATGTCGGGCAAAGGTTGTCCCACCGCAACTGGCTCAATAAACGCCTGCCGCTCAAGTCCGCCCGTATACGCCACCATGGTGAGCGGTTCACCAGGTGGCAGCGAAAACGGTTGATCTTCCTCGTCAATGTTTTCCCAGATCGCACCGTGGATTCCCTGAGGATCGCGACTGCCAGCAGGAATCACATCAATGATCAGTAAATGAATTCCTGCCCGCAGCAGCTCAAGTGCTTTGTCCACAAAGGAACGCAGGGCGTATCGAGTCGATTTATTCCCCGGTGAGACAATCTCAATGACCGCCACGACATCATCACCGCTCCGATGGCGAATCACAACCCGGCTTCGCTTCTCCGCATAAATCTCGACTTCGGCTTTGGCAGTGAATCGAGTCCTGGGCAACGCAATCGCCAGACCGCCATCGCCCGGTCTTCCAAATTCTTCGCTGACATCATCATCATTGGCTGAAATTGAATCTGTATTCCCCAGTGCCACGACATCCGGCCCCAGTCCCCCGGTAATCTGCTCCGCCATCGCGTAGTACTCCGACGGCAGCAAGCCGGAATTCAATGTGCGTTTGATCGTCGTAATCCATTCATGATGGAAATCATGAAACGTACCGGCAATGACACGTGTCCAATCGTGAACTGGCATTTCAGGTTCCTCGTTCGCAGAAAAGCGTGAACTGCATCCCGATATTCTACTGCCGCAGAGCGGGATTTCACAGGTTTTGTTCTCAGGGTTCCAATCTGTAGAGTGTGACCAGCAATGCGCAGGCACACCAAATCACAAACATGGTGTGCCTGCGCTGCCGCTTGTCGCACCCTACAAATTCACGAACTGTCCAGCACTTCTCAAGGTTCACTGCGAACAGCAGCCACCGCCGGAACAGTCCTGCACTTTCAGTGATTTGTTCCACGGCATTTTGGCGAGGATCATCCCCATGCCGCAGGTGTTACTCATTCCCGCGAATGTCAGGCCGGCTCCTACGACGCCCGGGATCACCAGGAACCAGGGACTGATCGTTGCCAGAGCAGTACCCGTCACGATCAGCAGCCCGGCGACAATGCGGACCTGACGTTCCAGGGAGATCATCTGCTTTGTGCCGCGATTGACGGGCAGACCAGCGGCAACCCATGCCATCGTTCCTCCGTCAATGTTGACGACGTTGTCAAAGCCCGCTTTCACGAAGGCGTTGCACGCCTGCGCCGATCGCCCGCCGGATCGACAGATGATATACAGTGGCTCCTGAGCACGCGCTCCGCGGGACGCCATAATGAGTTCGGGATTCAACTTGTCCAGCGGGGCGTTCAAGGAGCCGACCGCATGGACTTCGTAGAACTCCATCGGTGTCCGCACGTCGATCAGATCAAAACCACCCTTCTTACTGAGCGGTGCAAATTCCTGACAGGAGATTGTACTGACCATGAATTCAAATCCTTCAACGAGTCACAATTTACCAGAGACATTGTACTCCGCGCGGGGCGGTTTGAGATTCTTGATTGTCGCCGAATTCGTCAGAATTCGGGTAACCGTTCACGACAATTCGAGAACGACAGTTTAAACCACAGATGGACACGGATGAACGCAGATTGATAGTTGATTTCTATCTGAGTCAATTTGTGTTTATCTGTGGTTGCTTGCACAGGTTCCGTTTTGAGGCTTGAACGGTTACGAATTCGGAGATAAATCATGCACACCACCGAATTCTTACGACTCGGGCCACACACCACTTGTGCCCTCAGCTGTGAACGCGCGGCAGTTCGCAGCCCTCGGCCATGATGGCGGCTTCGGCGATGGCGAGTTCCTGCAGGCGGGAGTTGACATCTGAGTCGCTGGCGAAATGTCTGGCGAGACGCACGTACGTCGCATGATGCCGCGCTTCCGATTCGTAGAGACTGCCGTAAAACTCCTTCAACTGCGCATCCTGTAAATGATCTCGCAGCAGAACGAATCGTTCACAGCTGCGAGCTTCAATCAGTGCGCCGACCAGTAATCGATCGACCGCACGATGCGGTTCCGGACGCCGCACGAGCTCCTTGAGCCTGCGACCGTACGTCCCGGGTTTCAGTCGGTGAAAACGCACCCCGCGTTGTTTCAACAGATCACGTACAAGCTGAAAATGTTCCAGTTCTTCCCGCACAATTTCGGACATCTCCCGGCACAGATCATCGTTCTCGACATAGTCAAACATCAGATCCATCGCCGTCGATGCTGCCTTCTGCTCGCAGTGCGCATGATCAATCAGAATCTCGTTCAGGTGCTGATCGACCTGACAAAGCCAGCGTGCGGATGATGTGGATTGAAGATGCAGCATAGGATGTGGCGGGGCGTTGTTCGTTGATTAAGTCCGGGGATTCGAGTTGCTGATGTTTCAGAACGAGTCTGGAGACTCGTTCTACAGCGACAGCACCTGCCACAGGCCTGAATAGTCGTCAGTCCAGTGCAGGATTTTCTCGTCGTCTTTCCACGGTGTCACAGACTTCAGAAACGCGGGATCGCTGCCGAGTTCTTCGTCCGACGTCAGCAGAATCCAGGTGGAGCTGAAGACTCCGGCAAGATCATCTTTTGAGTTTTCGATCTGATATGCATTCCAGCCAAGATGTTCTGCCAGGCCACGTGATACGGGATTGAGATCAAGAAAACGATTCGAAATATGAACAGCCAGAATTCCGCCGGGCTTCAGGTGTAGGCGATAAATGTCTCCGCATTCGCTGGTCAGCAAATGCACGGGAATCGCATCACTGCTGAACGCATCGATTGCCAGGATGTCAAACTGCTGACTTTGCCCGGCGGCGATTTCGCGTTCCATCATGATTCTTGCGTCACCGATAATGACTTCCGTTCTGGCTGGCGAATCACGCAGATATGTGAAAAATTTGTCGGATAACGCTTTGACGTCGGGATTGATATCGTAGAAACGGAAGGTGTCACCTTCTTCACCGTACGCTGCGATCGTGCCGGTCCCAAGCCCGACCACGCCGACGCGCAACTCTCGCGTGTGGCTTTTCTTTGGCCGCTCACGAATCATCTGAATCGCGATTCCCACACCGCTTTCGCGACCGTAGTATGTCGTCGGCTGCGTTTTCCAGTATTCGTCGATGAACTGAAATCCGTGTTTGATCTGCCCGTGAGTCAAAGTATACTTCGGTGCGATGAAATCTTCGTCCTCTTCGGATGATTCCTTCTGGACGCGCAACACGCCGTAGAAGTTGCGGGATGTGTAGACGGTCTGCTTATTTTGATTCACAACGTTTTCTGATTCGACGATCACCGCGAGGCGATTCGACAGAAACAGAATGAGGGTGATGGCAGGCACCCAGAACCAGAACCCCAGCGACGCCCGGTCTTTTCCGCGAAAGCCATCGGCCGACCACTCCATCAGTACGGCCGCGCCGGTTGTTGTTGCGAAGGATATGCCCACCCATTCCTGGAGCCATGCTGCTCGCATCAGTATGCCACAGACGCTGGTCGCAATCACATAAATGGTTCCAAGTCCGTACAGCCGAATGGACTGTTCATGTGAAAATCCAAAAAGGAACAATCGAACAGCAGCGATGAAAGGTGCAGCAACAACTATCGCCAACAGTGCGAGCAGGATGTTGTCACTGCTTGTACCAAACCACCACTGTAATTCCATTCCTTTCATGACGAATAACCAGGCGCAGATAACTGCCGCCACGACATAGATCGCCCCTAGCGCGCAGAAACGCACTGATACCTTTGTAAGCGATGGACTCAACACCAGCAGAGTGCCGGCTACGATCGGAGAACAGATCGCCGTCGAAGCCAGAGTAATATAGATCGATTTGCTCATCATCCCGGGAAACTGCCACGTTCCATAGCCGATGAACCACGCACACAAAACCGCAGAAAGTACAGACCACACGGCGATGAGCCAATTCCAGCGCCGTTCCGGGGCACCTGTCACAATGAGTCCGACAAACTGAATCAAACCGAATACGCCAAAGACGATTGTTTCGTCCGTCGCATCAATCACGTCTTCCAGCGGCAAATACAGAAACCACGCTACAATTGCGATATTTCCTGCCGTGATCAACGCCCAGATCCAGAACGCAGCCGACGGTGTGCTGAGCCAGATTCGTTTCGCACACCAGGCAATCAGAGTTACGACACAGCACGCCACTAACCCGATATGATATTCCCAATAGCCATGAAACGTGTACGGAGCAACGATGGCGACAAAGACGCCGCCCAGTGCTCCACCCGCAGAGATCAGCACGTAGAACAGCGTCAGATATCGCGCGTGTGGTTTGCAGCTGACAAGTTCTCCGTGACACGTCATGCAACAGGCGAAGAGGATCGTGGCATAGATCGCCACCTGCTTTGAGATATTGACATCCGCTCCTTCGTTAATCACCCAGCATGCCACCGGGGTGCAGGCCAGCAGCAACAATCCGTAAGCTCGACGATCGTACCACTGCGGGCTGTCGAAACAGATGATGAACGAGATCAGATAGAGACTCAGCGGCAAAACCCACAGGAAAGGAACGGTGGCCACATCGATGCACAACTGATTCGTCGTCGCCAGTAACATCGCAGAACTGCATGCCGCCAATCCGAGCCAGAGCAACATCGTGCCCATGCCGGGGCGTGTCGCCTGGGCATCATCCGCAGGCGCCGCAGATGCTGAGTCCATACTTTTGGCGGTCGACAATGAATTCGTCGCAGCCATGCGCTGGTGCTGCAGATAGCGAATCCCACACCATGTCGCCAACACCACATAGGCTCCGTACACGACAGACCAGGACCAGACCTGCTGTCTGAGCGCCAGCCACGGCTCAAACACAAACGGATAACTGAGGAGTGCCAGCAGTGATCCGATGTTCGACAGTGCATACAGTCGCCAGGGCGATTGACCGGGAGATGACTGACTGAACCATTTCTGCATCAGCGGCCCGGTCGATGACAGCATGAAGTACGGACCACCGACCGTAGCCAGCAACAGGAGCAGAATCTGCAGCAGCGGCGACTGATCGGCCACGGGCTTCCACGAATCACTCGGGGCGATCGGCAGGAACACAAGCGAAACCGCCAGCAGACTGAGATGCGTCAGCACCTGCGTGCGAGGCTT
Source organism: Candidatus Kuenenia sp. (assembly GCA_043722015.1). Classification (GTDB taxonomy): domain Bacteria; phylum Planctomycetota; class Planctomycetia; order Planctomycetales; family Planctomycetaceae; genus SXXK01. Next base: position 13,497 of record JAYSPO010001730.1, read on the forward strand.
TAATTTCACGCTGATCAGGTGCGCGTACAGATATCCGCCGAGGAGCAGAATCTGAAAGAATAACATGCAGCTCGTCCAGATCGACGGCCCGCCGCCAAACCACGGCAGAATAAATCGACCGATCAACGGCTGCACCTGAAACAACAAAAACGCACTGACAAAAATGGTAACGGCATAGCGAAACATATTGGTCCTTCCCAGGCGGTCTGTTGATTTAAGTTTGTAGTCCCGCCTTCAGGCGGCTTTTTGGGCCAATCTGCCAGCGAATTCCGGCTGAAGCCGGGACTACGAGCGAAATATCGATTAAAGCAACAGACCGCAAGCGGAAGTCGGGAATGTAGCCGCGACCGACATGTAATGGCAGCTACTTTGACGCTTCAAAAAAAGGGGTCAGCGACGGTCTTAAACTGGATCAGGTAACAGATTCAAAATAGTTCAATTTTGAATTCTTTTTTTGTGGAAGGCGTGATTGAATAGTGGCGGATGTCTTGCCGGAGCAGTTGGGGGCCAGCCTAGGCAGCAGCAAAGTTGGTATTTTAGGAGGAATTGGGGTATCCGAATATTGTGAAATCTGTTTCGCTTCGTGAAATGGATTTTGGTGAGCGACATGGCGCAAGGAGGGCGCGACAATGGAAACTCAGGGACGGGGTGTGGAATCGGAAGTGGAAACTGATGCGGACAGCGATGTCGGTCGGAATGGA
>JAYSPO010001731.1:0-10168 GCA_043722015.1 Candidatus Kuenenia sp.
TCCATCTACTTCACCATCCAGGCGAGCTGGATGGGGTCGCGTCGTTGAATCTGGCACATTCGAATTAGTACAAATAGGCTATTTATGTCCGTACGCCCCGTTGATCATCACTATCAGGACCCTGTCGATTTGATTTGGCTGCGTGCTGCCGCGGACCTGGGGCTGGAGGTCCAGCGCTCGGCTGAGGCATACGCTGCCTACGATGGGAAAGGGACGCTCACGATCTCTGTTGCCACCGATTTCGATGCCGATGACTCCCTGGCCCAGATGATTTTTCATGAAATCTGCCACTGGCTGGTGTCGGGGATCCGCGCCAAGGACCTGCCCGACTGGGGACTTTCTAATACTAACAAACGCGATTTGATCTACGAATACGCCTGCCATCGATTGCAGGCGGCGCTCTCGGCCCCCTTCGGCTTGCGTGCGTTTATGGCCGTGACCACCAACTGGCGACCGTATTGGGACGCGCTGCCGGAGGATCCACTGAGGGACGGTGACGATCCGGCGATCGCAATTGCTCAAGCCGGGTTTCAACTGGCGCAGAAGTCACCTTTTGAGTCGGTGTTGATGCGCAGCCTGTCCGCCACGTCAGCGATCGCTGATGCTGTTCGTGGTGTGGCTCAGCCGTCTTCGCTTTGGAGTGCGACGCGCGCTCGTCACCGCCTGGGCTCGCTGTTGTCCAGCTCTGAGACTTTGCACTGCGGGTCATGTGCCTGGGCCGTTTCCGGAAAGTCCGGCTTGCGCTGTCGTCAACACAAGCCACCGGACAAAATTGCGCCCCCCGTGCGTTCCGATGAGCAGGCATGCGATCGTTGGGAGCGAAAGTTGGCAGACGAGGACTGCGCCACTTGCGGCGCGTGCTGTCGTCAGGGCTTCGATCTGCTGTTGGTCTCAGCGCGCGACCCGTTCAGGAAGTTGCACCCGGAACTTGTGCAACTGCAAAACGGCGAGCATATCGTTCCCCGCCCCGGCGGCACTTGCGTTGCGTTGGACGGGGATGGCGCGGCGGCGACACCGTATCGTTGTCGCCACTATGGCACCCGTCCGAAGAACTGCGAGGACTTTGAGGTCGCCGGAGACGCCTGCCTGCTCGCCCGCCGTCGCGTCGGGCTCAGTCGCTAGCCTGCATTGCGCACGGTGTAGGCCGGATCAAGCCCGCCGCTAATGCCGGAACAGCGCAAACCCGGATTTCTGGTGGTCACACCCTGTCACCTGGATCCAGGATGAATTGGCGGGCGCCGCTCCGGCAATCATTGGGTTTGCTCGGTCCGGCCTACGATGCTGTGCGCAATGCAGGCTAGAGGGGAGGATTGGCTGATGGTCTGGTCGAGGACGACATCGTTCCGAACCTGGAACTCGAAATCGGTAACGACAGTTTCGAGCCCCAAAAAAAACGACGCCGGGAACCATGCGCGCGGCACAGTCCGGGAACCACACATTGTCTACTCCCAGGCACCCAACGTCTTTCGCCAGCGATCGAGTTGTTCGTTGATTTTGTCGCGATTGGTCTTGTAGTAAATCGCACCGAACACCAGGCCCACTCCGATCAGCAAGACCAGTCCGCCAATCACGGTCATTCGCGAACTGCGTTCGAGCGTGACCATCGTTTTGTAGACCAGTGACATCACGTCAACGACCAGGCCGGCAAAACCAATCACCACGTACAGACGAATCTGGAAGAAGCTGCCGAACAACATTGCCGCGATGGAAACACCGATCAGTGTCATGTTGAACTCCAGCGGATAGCGATCATCCGCCAGCGCGTACCAGGCGACACTGCCGACGACTGTTAACAACGTCACCAGCCGAATGCGGTTGCGTGTCTCCGGGGCAATTCGTTCCCTGAACAATTGCAGCAGAATTAAGATCGCGAGTCCGACCGGGATCGTGTAGGCATGCACCACGCGGAAATGAAATCGACTCCAGAACGCCAGCGAAACAAACGCCGCGAAACCGCCGATGGCGACAATGTTGTACGGAGACTCTCGGCGTTCGCGGCCCATGAAAGCGAACATCAGGCTGTGCAAACCGATCATCATCAATGCGGTGTCGGTTCCCAGGTGGTTGTAGACCACCCAGATCATGCCCACGATCGGCAGAGCAAACAGAGATCCCTGCAACGGAATTCGGGCCTCGCGAGGCTGCAGGTCGAAGAACTGTTTTCCGCCCGTCAGACCGAATGACACAAACAGCGACGCCCAAATGTCATACTCGGCCGTCCAGAAATCAGTCGTCAACATCAACTGTCTCCGAGCAACCGCAAAGAAGCCCAACACGCAGAGTTGCAAAACAATATAAGGCAACATGCTGCGTCGCGCCCGCGCCTCAATAAGCCAACCCGCCGCCAGGACTGCGTACAGCGTGAGCATTAAGATCAGCTCGCGATTTTCGAACGGGCGGCCATAATGCATCACCTGGGAGACAACCGTCACGGCAAATGTTGCGATCAGGGTTGCCAGGTGAATCGTCTGGCCATTGGCATTCATCCACGCCAACGTGTGATCGAACAATCGCGGGTGAGTTCGATCCAGTTTGTCCCAGGCGGTATGCCACTGCGTCTGAAAGATTCGAGCAAGGAAACCATTCGAAAGAACTACACAGGTCGCCACTAAAGTCGGCCACAACTCCAACACTGCCGACAATCCATGTTCTCGCAGGTGCGACTGACTGAACCACGCCAGCCAAACCGGGCCAATCAACAACAGAGCGGACATCACCCTTTCTTCTCCCGTCCGCGCTGACGGTGTGTAGCGTGGAGTCAACGCAGCCCAGAGAGTGCCAATCGCCATGGCCCACAGACCCGTGTTTGATTCGGGATGGTGATAAATCACATGAGCCAACAGCAACGCGGCCAAAGCTGCGGCAACTGTGCCGCATTTTTCAATCTCGATTCTTCGAACGGCGACTGCGTGAAGCACCAACAGCGTTCCCCAAACACCGGCGACCACCCACACAATCCAGTCACGAGGCAGATAGCTGGGAATCGCAAAGTCCATGTGCAACGCAACAAACAGTTGCAAACCGGCAATTCCGAAGTAGATCACCGACCTTCGGAGAACACCATGATGAATCAGGATACTGGCCGCGCCTGCCAGCAACGGAGCTACCGCGTATGTGTTTGTTTGCCAATGCATGACGCCCCAGACGACAGCCGCCTGCGTCGCCACCACCAAACAGATGCCCCAAATCCTGCGCAGGTCCAGCCATTCCTCACGATCGATTGCCGCCAGCCGTTGGACGCCGCTTCTCAAAGGCGAACGCTGCTGACTTACAACCGTAAAGAAGTGACTGAGGCCAATCGCCCACCATCCCCCGGCGATCGGAAATTCAAACGGGCTTTGGTTCGGAATGGCCGTCGCACAAAAATACGTTGAGACCATCGCCGCCAGGCCGCCGTAGACTCCCAGCCACCAGGTACCGCCAAGCCCTTTCAACCGCAGTAACACGGCCGACAACAACAGGATCGCCGGCGCGTTGTAGTGGTAGTAGTCGGTTTCGATCCGCGGTTCGTCCGGAAACAGCACCATCTGCAACATAGCGCGAAACGTGTAGCCCGCCAGCACGGCAAAGCCAAGCACGGTGGCCGAGTTGCGATAGCATCGGGCGAAATCCAGACCGGCTCGGGTTCCCAGTTCCGCTCGCAGATAGAAGTAGGCGACCGGCAACCCCAACGCACATAAAGCAACGGCCGGGTGACGCAATTGTGGAATCAGCAAAAGCGCACACCACGAAGCCAATGTCACTCCGAAGTGATAAAAGCCTTCGCACAAATCCGTATGAGCCGCTTCGCCTGCATCGGGATTCCGGGCCGCTCGGCGAAAATAGAGACCGGCCAGCCAGGCCATGATTCCCGACGCCACAAAACGTTGCCACTCAATTTCGGCCAGATTGGGATGAACGAAATAGTTTGCCCACAACAGCGCCAACACACTACCAGCCAGACCAAGACTGACGTGGTTCGTAAAGACCGAAACGGCATCACGTCGCAATGCGTATCGAACGCCGGTAAGAAGGAGCAGTGTCAGTGCCATGCCAAGGCACGCCAGTTGGATCTCTGAGATTCCCTGTGGCCGCAACCAGTCGCCCGCAAAGATTCGCACAACATGAATATTGCCCGCGACCAACAGCAAAACTCCACCCAACAAAAAACGGCGTTTGCGCAACAGCCATCCCACGATTCCCCACGTCGCGGCCGCCATAAACGGAGCCGACAGTTGCAACTGAGATTCTCGGAATTGTGGCACAGCAGTATGCACACCAGTCGCATAGACGGCCAAAGCCAGCGCGGGACCGAGCAACCAAAAATGATCCGTCGACTTCAGCGGAGCGATGGAAAACTGACCGGCGATCACTTGCGGGACTCTGCGATGAATGAACTGGCCGATTGCATGCAGCACAACCAGTGACAGCCCGAAGGAACCCATCCGCCACGGCGACCTGATGAGAGTCGTCATGCGCTCGAAAACAGGAACGGAACCGTTCTGGAAGTAGTGAAAGTGCAAATGCAGATACGCCGTCGCCAGCGTCAGCAAAACGATTGCCAGCGAACGGTGGGTCCGCGCCAGCAGAAGACCGCCAACGACAATCCAGGTGAAGTGGATGTTCTCAAAGCCCAGGTTGGCAATCGGCGCGACATAGCTGACCACGATCAAACTCAGCATGCCCCCAGTCGACAACATCAAGGCCGGATCGGAAATCGGAGCCAACACGGACTGCAGTTTCGGACGGAATTCCAACATCACATGCAATCCCAGAACGCCCAGCATCAGCCACAGCATGGGCATCAGACTTTGATCAACCGAAACGCGTGCAATCAGGCTGCCTGAACCTGGAGCGGTGAGTGCCAGCACGGTGATTGCGGCCAGAGAAAATAATACGTAGCCGTGGTATTCCCTGCGACGAGCGATTCCATGCCACGCAAGCTGGGCCGAACTGAATGCGACGAATGGCAAAAGTCGCTGCGGATCACTCCCGGAAACGATGGCGGCGATCGCGAGAATCGGAAACAGAGCTGAGCAGGCATCCAGGACATTCGCGGTCGGTATCGACAGCGTTTCCGCAACCCAGGCGAACTTTTGCTTCAGGACAAAGTGGTAGACCAGAAACAACGCTTGAAGAGTCAAACCGCCCGCCAGAATTCGGTCGCTCCAGTGTGCGGATGTCAACGCAAACGGCAGTGCGAACCACCAGCTCACAAACACCAGACCGCAGCCCAGATATGTGCCCACTCTCGCTCGCGGATCGGCGTGGTGATAGGCCGCTTGTAGTTTCCAGACGACCGCAGTAACTCCCAACGCCAGCGCCGTTTTCAAACCGACGCCGCCATCGAGCAGACTACGAATCAGAGTGACCGTATCGGTCTTCACGATCAAGAATACGATCGACGCCAGAATCGGCCAGGTGAACAGCGTGTGATCGAAACGTCGAATCGGAAACGGCGTGGTTCCCATGAACTGATCGCCCGGCCCAAGGTCTTTCATGAATCCGGCAGGCCTCAACAGAAAACATCCAATCATCAATCCCAGCGCGCTCGTCGCGCTCCCAAGGCCGCTGCCCCACTGGAGCGTTTCGAATGTTTCGCGAAACTGAGCTTTCAGTTCGGGAAACAGAATCACTAACACGATCGCCGCCATTCCCGCAGGAATAAGTGATCGGGAATACCAGGTTGTGAAGACCAGCGCAACGGCGAGTAACAGCGGACCGGAATAATCCATCGCGGCCCGGTACCACAACGCGTCGCCAGGGGTTCCCAGTTCAAACGCCACGCGCAGCAGCATCGCGGCGACACCAAAAGAACCGTAGATCCACAGCACGGTTGACCTGGCGTCGCGGACCATTCTCGCTGAGGTAATTGCATTCAAGCTCAGCCAGCCAAACGAAAGAACCGCCAGGCCAAACGGCAACGTGTTGCCATGGAGACTTCGTCCCATCACATCGACGCAGCCAGCATACGGCAGTCCCACTGCCAGCAAAGTCATGCCGGTGTGCGTGTATCGCAGATTTTGATCTCGCCACGCACGGAATCCGAATCCGCCGGCCACACCAAGCAAACACGCGCACGTCAACAACGGCGGACTGCGAAAATGCCATTGCGTCAGCACCGCCACGACCGCCGTGATCAGCAACACACTCGCCTGCATTCCGATTGCCGCGCGCTGCAACGGAATCCGTTCGCGCCGACCGGCATACACGACAAACAAACTCATCGTGCCTGCGACGGCCAGTCCCAGAGCCGGCAACCACTGTCGCGGAAACTCGGGCAGCATACCAACCGACGCACCGCCCAAAGCCAATAGCGTAAGTCCAATCCAATGATGCAGTTGGTTTGGTCGGTTGGCGGCCTGATACAGCCAGACCAATCCCGCCAGGACAAACGAAGCGATGCGCAAGTGCGGTTGAGTGAACCCCATCAGCACACCGAGGATCAACAAAGCGAATCCCATGAACGATTCGCCGCGATGCCTGTCCGTCCGATCCAGAAGTTCCAGCGCGCGGCGTTCAACCAGCAGGATCAAACCGCCAGCCAGCACAACCATCAGAGCGTATGTCGAAACCTGAGGAACGTGTCGCAGATAACTGTGAACCCAGATAAAGACCTGCACGAACGTCATCGCCAACGTCGCACCAAAAAACCATGCGATCCGTTCGTCTTCCACGATTTCACGAGTCAGCACTTGCCGAGTGAACCGCACAACCGCAAATGCCATCACCAGAAAGCCGAGGTAAAAACCAGCGCCTACCGCGACGCGGAGCGCGATCGAATCCATCCCGCCAACTTTGGTAGCGATCGGACCGACCATCACCAGCGTATTCAGCATCAACAGCGTGCCGCTCAGCAACCATCCCAGCGGCGCATGCACTCCGGAACACCAGCGCTTGAGACCTCGGCCAAACACGACCAGATACACGCCGCTCATCACAATGACCGCGAGCGATTGGTGTGAAACCTGTTGGTCCCTGGAGAGCAATGCGACAGCCATGAAGTTGACCGGCAAAAGTCCGACGGCCGCTCCACGCAAAATCGCCGCCGTGGCGCTGAGTTGTGGATCGCGTTTTTCGGTCCATTCACCGAGCCAGCCCAACGTCCACGTGAACCCGGCCAGTAGCAGTGGCATGATCGAATAGCGCACCAGCCAGTGCTTGTCCCACGTGTAGTACGCCAGCAACGAACTACCAGCAATGACCATCATCACGCCGGCGACGATGTACCAGTGTTCGGCAAAGAATGGTCGGAGGTGATCGTTCCACAATGATGGACCAGCGGGAACTGGCGGCTTCGGCGGAGCGGCCTTTCGCACAGTCCCTGGCTCAGCAACCGCTGCTGCATCGACTGGTTCAGCGCGAGCAGCAGTCTCCTCGCGTTTCTGCACGATCTTGCTGATCGACGCAACACGAGCGGGCGCCGCAGGTGTGTCGTCCCGGATGACGTCATCGTCTGCCAACAGAGCACCGCGTTCTTCGGCCGGAATGCGGTTGCCCCAAACCTCAACAAGGTATTCGCAATTGATCGCGGGTGCATTGGCTTCGCACCATTCTTCCAGACTCGCGACGGTGGCAATGTCGTGATCGGATTGTCGCCTGTACCACAGCAGCAACATTTCGGCTGGTGCTTCCACAGCCAGTTGTTGAATACGTTCGATCTGTTGCACACTCAACTTCAGTTCGCGGCGAAACCAGTTCACCCAGCCAGCGAATCCGTCTCCCGGAGGTCGCCCAAACCGCATCGTAAAGATCGCACCGGCACGTGACTGGTCTCTGTGGTCGAGAATGATCTGCGACAGTTTCTCGCACTCGCCCTTGTCCGCATTGGCGCACAATTCGTCGAGCGCTTTGTATCGTTCTTCGTCCGATTGCGAGTTTTGACAGGCTTCGAACTGCTGTTGTTTCCCCGTGTCCTGCGTCGCGGCGGAGGCCACATACTGTCGAACATCCTCTTCGATTCGCGTCAACGCATCAAAAACTTTGTCATCGACTTCACTTAGTTTGCAACGAGCCTCTGCCAGAAGAGTCAGTAAGAATTCGGGATCATGTGCAATTAACGAACCAAGAAATTTTCGACCTTCCGCCTCGCAGGTCTCGTTAATCGTCTGAGCCGTGATTGGCGCCGCGTCGCGTTTGGTCCTGGCAAAGCGACGATCATGCACCAACTTCAACAGTGTCGAAAACTGGTCGGTCGAACACAACTGATTACTCCAACCCAACCGAGCGTTCATCGGCAGGTCGCCGAGCATGAGTCGGAATCGATCCGTGTCCGCCTTCGCTCCCAACGAAGTCCGAGCCTTGAAATAGTCGTCTGCATCCTGAACGCGCCGCTCGCGCAGTTCGGTTGCCACGCCGGCAAAACCCGATCCGTCGAGTTTGGCGAGAATGTGTGTGATGCCGACGGCGGGATTTGCAGCCGCCAGTTGGTTCAAAACCGGCTTCACGACGGAGTATGACAGTTTCCCGGCAACGAGGACGTTGGCCAGTCCTGCCAGCAGCTCCTGATCGATCGAATCGTCAGTCATTCGCAATGTCTCCGATAGCAGCGCTTACAGGTTTTCGGAATTGCCGTTGCAAATTTCATCAGCAATCCTGATCGGGATCAATATATCAAATTGAACGTCGTTGAGCCGCTTGTTACGAAGGTATTTAGAACCCATAACAAAACCGCTCTTCGTAGCTGGATTCGCAAGAACTCAGGAATGGTCCATCATCTGCGATCGAGCAGAACCCATACTGTACTACAAACAGTTGATTTCTTGTTGCTCCGCGAAGATTTTCTGGCGGCGATTTGTAGAGGTTGTTCTCGTGCATAGACTTTGTTCTCACCAGGGTTCGGACTCGGGGTGGACCAACGCGTGGATCATCACGCCGTGAAGCCGACGATGCCCATGCCGTGGGGACAGAGAAGTGTTTAGACGTGACTTACCATGATCCGGGATACAACCATGGATAACCTGAAATCCTCGTTCGACGATGTTGCTGACTGGATGGAGAGATACCTGGAAAGCCAGCGTGGCTTGAAAGTTGGCATGACTTTCGGAGCTTTATTACGGGTCTACGGTCGGCTGGCGGCGCTGGCAGGCGATCAGACCGGGACTGCGGAAGAACGGGAACTGACCGTAAAGGCTTTGTGCCTGCTCGCATCATTGTCAGGTCACCTCAATAAGACCAATTACCGCTCGGACAGGCGAATAGAACTCGCAGAGCCGATATCGATGCGCACCAATATGATCTACGATCCCGGTCCGCAAACGCGTGATGGGGATCGTGGCGTGTGAAGCGACGTGGGAAGGCGCTGCCTGATCAGACTCCACACGAACGAATCAATCGTGCGCGACCCCCTTCGGACTTCGGACAATTGTGCTATTTGTTCCGGACGTCTTTTCCAATCATGGTGCGGTCATGAACTATGATCGTCGCCACAGCAATTCAGAGACACGCGAATCAGCCCGATTTTCGTCCACTGCCGCTCCTGGACAATACACAGCGACTGATCCAGCGAAAGGGATTGTACTTCAACTACTTCGACTGTCCCATATTCGACCCCAACGGCCTCGTGCCGTTGGTGAAGCAGATGGGGAGCTAAAAATCGCAACCGATCCCCCCCCAATCTTCCTGCATTGCCGCCGAAGGCGGCAATGCAGGAAGAATGCGGGAGGGATGTGCCACGTTGCTTGGCTAGCTCTCCATCTGCTTCACCATCCAGGCGAGCTGGATGGGGTCGTTAAGACGAATCTGGGACAGTCGAACTACTTGTTTCTGTTCGTCTGGACTGCCGACGTTCTGTTCTGGTGGATAAACCCGGAGCGGTATGAAACACGGCCAGCATTTTGGCTCATTCGACTGGTTAACGAATGTCGTTCGATGCGTCCGTCAATGTGACATCGGTCTCACCGACGCAGTTTGACTTATCAAGTTGCCGGGGGGACGTGTTGGAGCGATGCGTCGTCTGGTTGGCTGCTGGACGGTTCGGTTGGTTTTGTTTCCAAGAGCATCGACAATCGCAAGATCGCTCCTTGGGACACGTTTTAGGAGTTGTGAACGATCTCCGGGGGCGAAGTGATTGGAGAATCTTGATGACGTGAATGCAGTGATCAGCTTATCGGAGTCATTTGGGGCCGAAAATCATCCAAGCCCCAATGGTGACCGACGTGACAATTCAGACACCACAAAGATGATGATC
>JAYSPO010001732.1:0-9085 GCA_043722015.1 Candidatus Kuenenia sp.
ACTGATTACGAGCATCGTCGGGAACTCATCCGTCAGCGGCTGGAATTTCTGGCGGGAATCATGGGGATTGAGGTTCTTGGGTATTCGGTAATGAGTAACCATTTCCACTGTATTTTACGCAGTCGGCATGATGTGGTGGAGACATGGTCGGATGAAGAAGTGGCTCGGAAGTGGTGGCTGTTGTGTCCTGCTCGCAAGACGAAAGAAGGCCTTCCGGTCGAACCGACGGAGTTTGAATTGAACTCAATCCGCAACGACCCAAGTGGCCTGAAGGAAAAGCGCGTCCGGCTGTCGAGCATTTCATGGTTCATGCGGTTCCTGTCAGAGCGAGTTGCAAAAGTAGCGAATAAACAAGATCAGTGTTCAGGCCGCTTTTGGGAGGGTAGATTTCGCGGACAAATTTTGCTGGATAGTGCTGCGATTCTGGCCTGTCTGCAGTACGTGGATTTGAATCCCGTTCGAGCGAATATCGCCGTGAGTCCTGAGTCGAGTGATTTCACGAGTGCTCAGGACCGCATTGTCGATTTGAAGACGGCAGAGGAAGTATCGACTCCGGATGCTCAGGCCAATCGCATTGAGCATGGTGAGCGTGCTGGTTGGCTGGCTCCGATACCGCTGGAGCCGCAACGGCAAGCTGTGCGTGCGAAGGCCCCCGTTCGTCGCGCATCGAACAAGGGTTGTCTGTCGATGGGACTTCGTGATTATCTGCAACTGCTGGACTGGACAGGTCGTCAGATCCGCAGTGACAAACGCGGCGCGATGCCAGCGAATCTTGAACCACTGTTTGAGCGTCTTGGGATCTCGACGGAACTGTGGGTTGACTGCGTGTTGAATTTCCGGAAATGGTTCCGTTCGAGCGTTGGTCGTCCGAAGTCGATGGAGGCCGCCGCTGAAACCCGCGGCCACAACCGCGCCATCAGTATCAATTCCGCCCGCCGCGCATTCACATAGACCCGTGTTCGAGGCAGCTTCCCAGAACCGCCTCCTTTACGCAGACGTAGATTTTAAGATGGATGGCCCAGTGACTCCCCAGTGACTCCGCCCAGTGACTCCGAGTGACTTGGCTGTGGCTTCGACCCTGTAACTCCTGTGACTCGCTGCCAAAGATTTGATGCAGCTCGTCGCTGGTCGCGGCGGAGGTGCGAAATCCTGCTCGGCAAGCAGGACCCACAGAAATCGGCGACTGCGCTACTTGCGGGGCCGAAGCCAGCTTTCCGTTTTGCAATTTGTACGATGTCGCATAGAATGCGTTGTCTCCAGATTTCAATCAGGCATTCATCAGGCGCGCACAAAATGTATCAGGACCTTAACCCGTACGCTGTCAACAGCGATATGTTTGCGGTTGATGCGGCACTCAGCGAGCGTCTCGCATTTCTCCGAAAAGTCTATCTGCATGTTTTCGGTGCGATTTTGTTTTTGATCGGGCTGGAGTTCCTGTACTTCAGCACGCCTATGGCTGATTCGATTGTAAACCTGTTCGGTCGTCGCACATGGTGGATCGCGCTGATCGCGTTTATGGCGGTCACATGGTTTGCTCAGCGATTGGCGTATAGCGGGGCCTCACAGACCTCGCAGTATCTTGGATTGGGCCTGTTCACCGTCGCCGAATCGGTTTTCGTCGTTCCGGCGATCTGGTTTGCTCTGCGGATCAATCCGAATCTGATTGGTCAGGCGGCGTTTTTGACGTTGCTGATCACGGGAGGACTCACGCTCTTTGTCGTGTTCTCAAAAGCCGATTTTTCGTTCCTCAGAAACGTTCTGTTTGTCGGCGGCATGGCGATCCTGGGTGTCGGAGTTCTTTCGATGTTTGGCCTGTTCGGCGGATTCCATGTCGGAACCATCATCTCCGGTGCGGTTGTGGCGCTGATGTGCGGCTACCTTCTGTATGAGACATCACTCATCATGCACCATCTTCCGACCACCGCACATGTCGCCGGTGCGATGATGATCTTTGGTTCCATCTCACAATTGTTCCGGCACATTCTGTTTCTGTTAATGCGTTTTAATGACGACTGATGGCACCAATTTACTGATTCGAGTAGTATTTTCGGAGGGTCTCCCTGAATGTCGCTGTCGTCCGGCAAGCGTGATTCGCTGATCCGCTACGCTTCTCGCCTTGCAGACGAACTGAATGGACTCAGGCCCGGAGAGCATCGAGCCCTGGCAGCAAGCATGTTAAAAGGGATCGGAGGGCGGTGCGAGCTGGATCACGTTCATCTGTATCTCGCACAGCTCAAAGAGAAGCCGCAGATATCGCTTTACAGCGAATGGTCACGACTGAAGTCTCCGTCCCTTGCGTCAAAGCTGCAACGTATCGAATTGGCGATCATTGGTGAACAGCCATCGCATTTGCTTCCCACGGGAACGGCAGTCTACTGTGGCATGAACGGACAGTCAGAAGCGTGCAGTCGCCTGATCACCAGCATTTTGAGCGACCTGACCTGTGCGGCGTACGAAATGATTCCGATTCTGATCCGCAAACGACTGCGCGGCGTCATTGCGGTGGGTCATGATCAGGGTCCGCAGCATCTGGATTCAGTGTGTCATCATCTGCTGCAACTCACAGGCCGCGTATTCGTTGGCAGTTACCGCGCGGCACGCCGGGAATCCCGGCGAAAGCAGAATCATCGTCAGTGGCGAGACATTGCCAGACTTGCCTGTGACTTTGCGCTGGTTCTTGATTCGGCACTGGAAATTGTCAACGTGGTGCCGTTCAGAAATCAAACTCCACCGGCAGCCATTGGGCTGCGTCTGCAGGACATTGTGGCACGCACGTCGTACGCACCTGTCCAGCAGTTGATCAGAGATGCCATCAGATCAGATAATCCACGGACGTGCGATTTTCTGCTGCTCAAGGGAAATGGAAAACCCAGTTCATTCAATGCCCGCATCGAGCCTGGCGGTGAAACAGCATCGTGCGTCTGTACGCTCTACCTGACAAGCAACGATGTCGAACGTGCCGTTGCGGATGAATTGACTCAGCTTCGTGAACAACTGACTCAGGCGTCAAGACTGAGCGTCATTGGCAATCTTTCGTCAGAGTACGCTCATCAGTTAACACAGCCTCTGCAGGTCATTGAGTACCAGTCCTTTATCCTGAGAAATCGACTGGTCAATGGGGAATCAACCGTTGAAGATATGCTTCAAAATGTTTCGGCAATCGAGCATAGTGTCGATATTGCGTCTGAGGTAATTTTCAACCAGCGAGACTTTCTGCAGAATCGTCGTGCCAGACTGGCAGCCACAAACCTGGAAAGCATGATCGATCATGCCACCAAACTGGTGCAGCCTCGACCGGACAGTGTGATGGTCAGGATCACAGTTGAAGATGCGGAAGAACTGTTGGACCTGGATCCTTCTCTGGAAGTACATGTCGATCGGGTGCAGACCACGTACGTGCTGATAAATCTGCTGGTTAACGCGATCGAAGCCTGTGCACAAGCGAAGACCGTCGAGCCGGAAGTCCGCATCCAGTTGAAATCTCATACCTCTGAACAGTATCTTTTGTTGTCTGTTTCAGACAACGGGCCGGGCCTGCCGGAAGGAGATCTGGAAAATGTCTTCAAACGATTCTTTACGACGAAGAAGCACGGCTTCGGGATCGGGCTGGCGATCTGTCGAGACGTAATCGAACGCCAGCGGGGAAAAATCCACGCACAGAATAATCCAGTCGCCGGATGCACGTTTACATTTTCAATGCTGCTTCAAAACGACGAAGCAGAAGCAGAAACACGGGCGTTGGATGATGCCGCCGATGAGATGATGGATGATGCAGATTAAGAGGCTTCATTCAGAGACACAGGCCACAGGTTTCCGGCACTGCAATTTTCCGCCAAATCAGCAATTGATCGTCATTTTCGGGCGAGTCTGCGCAGTCTTCTCCTGAAGCGTCATCGTCAGAATCAGAAACGCTATTGCCGCACTTCAAGATGATCTGTGCGGATCTACACCTTAAGGTGTCCGTCTGTAGCGTCTCTGACGGGTCTTCTCGATCAAAAAGGCTCAGACGCGGCTTATTCTCACGGACTTATCGTGCGGGTCGTTTCGATTTGTCCGATGATTCTGAAGGGACGGCTGGAGGCTGTCTTCAACGCGCCCCTGCCACGGATGGAATTTGCTCATGATTCGTTATCGTCACAGAACAACCCAGACGCTTGTCCTGATGGCAACTCTGCACGGAACGCTCCCGACTGCGTGTCTTGCTGTCGCGATCTTTGTATCAGGATGTGCAACGTCGCGGTCGGGAGTGACACAGGCAAACCGTCCAGCCCTCGCGGCGGAATCGATTGCCAGCCGGAATTTGCCGACGACGCCGACTGCGGATCCGAGTCAGGCTCCTAATGGTTCTGCATGTCGTTCCTCGGATTCCGATCGCCGTACTCAACTGCATTCAGACAACATCCTGCCGGTGGGGTTTGAGGAACAACCAGCCTCTGGAGCATTGACAGTCGCTCTCGACGAGGAATCAGTTCACTCCGCGCAATTCTCGGATGCCATCGAATCAGTCAGTTGGTCTCTCGCTGAGTTGGAAGCAACTGCGTTGCAACAGAACCCGGCGATTCTGCAGGCATCAGCATCGGCACAGAAAGCGGTGGGCTATCGCAATCAGGTCGGTCGCAAGCCGAATCCGATTATGGGCTACCAGGGGCAACAGTTGGGCGACGGTGGCACGGATCAGCATCTTGCGTTCGTCGAACAGGACATTGTCATGGGCGACAAACTCAGGAAGAATCAGAACGTTCTGAACCAGGAGATTCAGTCACAGCTCTGGGAAGTAGAAACGCAGCGAATACGAGTCCTGACGGATGTGCGTCAGCGATTTTACGAAGCACTGGCAGCCCAGCGACGGACAGAGCTGGCAATTGAGTTTGAGACCGTCGCGGCGAAAGGTGTCGGGTTCGCCGAAGCGCGGATGCGAGCGAAAGAGGGCACTCGGCCGGAGGTCCTGCAGGCAGAGATCCAGCTGAAGGAAGTTCAATTGCAGCGTCGCAACGCCGTCGCTGAGTTTCGAGGTTCATGGACACAACTGATGGCCGTCTCCGGGATGCCGGACTTGCCGCCGGGCAACCTGGACGGACAATTGTCCGAAGCCACCGCCGATCGCGATTGGGATGCGATTCAGGGGCAGATTCTTTCGTCCAGCCCCGAACTTCAGGGGGCCCGTTCGCGATTCGCCAGAGCCCGCGCCAATCTGGATCGTCAACAGGCACAGGCAATTCCTAATCTGTCGCTGATGCTCGGTGCAGGACAGGACAATGGAACCGGATCCAGTATGATCAACACTCAGATTGGACTACCTGTTCCCATTCACAACAAGAATCAGGGGAACATTGCAGCTGCTCACGCAGAATTCTGTCGCGCGTCGCAGGACGTACGGCGTACTGAAAACGCGATTCAATCAAGGCTTGCCGGAGCTCGCCGTGACTTCGAAGTGGCTGCCGCTACTGTGCTGCAATATGAACAGGAAATTCTGCCACGCGCTCAGGAGACACTTGAACTTGCCGAATCAGCCTATGTGGCAGGTGAGTTTGATTTCCTGCAGGTGCTGATCGTGCGTCGTACGTATTTTGATTCCAACATCGCGTACGTCGCCGCTCAGGTTGACCTCGCGCGGGCAACAGCCATGGTTGATGGATCGGTACTTTCCGGAGGACTTGAGTCAACCCGTGATACCGAATTTGACAGTGGTCTGCGAGACCAGTCTTTGACCGGTCAGTAGCTCGACTGTCCCGGATTGGTTGAAGTAGAAATGACGAGTTAACCAAGTATTGGTTGTGTCAATCCACGCCCCAATTTCAATCGGGATCTTCGAGCTGCCATGGAGTCGGTCAAACACGTGACGGCAGCACTTCGGCTTTTTCTCGAGAATCCCACTAGAAAGCCACGCCACAACGTGCTGCAACATGGCGCAAATTCGAAGGATCTCATCGAGGAACTTGACTAGCCCAGAAACAAGCGACAGTTATTTGGAGTGCGGCGACTTGTCGCCGCTTTGCCTTTCCAAAACGGAATTTTTGTCAATCGGCGTGGGAAAACAACAAGGAATCCGTTTCAATTTCAGGTGAAGTCGACCGTAAAAACTAAAATCGTTTCCAGAGCCAAATTACCTGAAAGAGAAAGCGGTGACGAGTCACCGCACTCCAAAGGTCGCTTGTCTTGGGACTAGCGTATCCAGTCGAAACAAACGGTTCTCGGTCCGCTTGTGGCATAACATCGGAATCCAGAATGGACAGTTTCGTGAGCCAAAATGCTGAAATGTTCCAGTGAGCGTGGTGGCAAGGTCATTGCAATGGCCCGAAAATTGCGGTCCGTTGGTGGCGGTGATCCAGTTTCATCTTCAAAAATCCATTGCAATGACTCGTGGGTTTCAGTCGAATTAGACAGTCGGGGTCAGCGCAGAGATTGTGGTGCGGACTTTGATACTCTACGCTTCATCGCAAGGGATGGATCTCGCTGAGGAGTTTTGCAAAATGTGGGCTAAGTTGGTTGTTTCAGTAACACTGCTGCCGATGCTGATTCACAGCATCCTGGGCTGTTGCTGGCATCATGCCCATCGCGAATGCGACTTTCCGTGCATGAGTTCGCCGGTCGAATCACACGACTGCCATGGTCATCGTCACAATCACCGGAGCGATCATGCTCAACGCTCCGGAAACACTGAGCCAGTTGACCCGATACCGTGCGGACACGACAGACCCTGTGATGACGTTCGATGTGTCTACATTGAGGCTGAGTGCGTTCGAATCGCCATGGTGTCAGATCTGTATGAGCACGTCGCTGCGTTGAACTTCAGTGGCATCATGTTTTGCAGCGTGGCTGCCACGATGTCCGGGAATCTGCAGCAGACCCCAAAAGTTGCCGCTGCGTTGCAGCACTGCGCTGACGCAGGTTTGGGTTGTCTAGCAAACTGCCGACCATCCTGCATGTGATGGATGATTGTGACTCTGTTGAATGACCGCACTGATCCTGATCGGATTCGCAACACGTTCAAAGTGGTGGGAGCCAGGTCAGAACTGGGTGCGAGCCACGATTTCCGGGAATCGGAAGGTCTCGTCGCTGGAGAGTCATGATCATGGAAGCAGCGCGGGCGGTGAAGATCCGCATGCTCATGCAGGGCACGATCACGGCCATGACGATGGGACGTCTCTGGCATTGTCCGCGCAGGCGCAGGGGAATATTGGACTGACTCCTGAGTATCTGCAGCCCGTTAAACTGGAGACATTTCGGCGATCCATCACCGTGCCGGGGATTATCGTTGGGCGACCGGGTCGAACGCGACTGGAGATTTCGACACCGATGGCTGGCGTGATCACGCATGTTCATGCAGTGCAGGGAGAAGCGGTTGATCCAGGAACGCTGCTGTTTGAACTGCGCATTACCGCCGAGGAATTGGTTTCCACGCAGACGAATCTGTTAAGGACCGTCGGTGAACTGGATGTGGAGAACCGCGAAATCGTGCGACTTGCGAAGGCCACTGAATCCGGTGCGATCTCTCAGAAGACGTTGCTCGAACGTCAATACGCGAAGGAAAAACTAGAGGTCCTCATGAACGCGCAACGTGAAGCGCTGCGTTTGCATGGACTTTCTGAACGACAGATTGATGACATTACAAAGAATCACAAACTCCTGCGTGATCTGCAGATCGTGGCTCCGGGACGTGACAGTCACGGCGCAGAAGAATTAAAGTTGTCCAGCACGGAGGCGACGCCTGTGTCGTTTGCCATCAGGCAGGAGCCGCATTTGTCGGACGACAGTCCTGCTGACGAGAATGCGGGGCACGATGCTTCCCATTCCCCGGTTGACTCGAAAATACCCCTGATCCTGCAGGAGGTGCTCGTCCACAAGGGAGAAACAGTTGCTGCCGGAGCCACTCTGGGAGCGCTGGCGGACTATTCCGAACTCTACATTGAGGGCCGCGCGTTTGAGCAGGACCAGGACGTTCTGTCGCAGAGTGCTCAACGAAACTGGAAGATCACAGCCGTGTTTGAAGGAGCCGCAAACTCAGTCCAACGCGTCGAAAATCTTGATCTGGTGTATTCGGCCAGTGAAATTGATGCGGAAGCTCGCTCACTTTCGTTCTTTGTGCGACTGCCCAACGAAGTCGCGCGTGAAGTTCCTTCGCCGAATGGTCAGCGATTTCTGGACTGGAAGTACCGTCCCGGGCAGCGGCTTCAATTGCTGGTGCCAGTTGAAGAGTGGGAAAACCAAATCGTCCTTCCCGTGGAAGCGATTGCCCGGGAAGGCGCTGAGTCATTTGTCTTTCAGCAGAACGGCGATCACTTTGACCGTGTGTCAGTACGGGTTGCATATCGGGATTCGGCGCATGTCGTCGTCGCGAATGACGGTTCGGTCTTCCCCGGCGATGTCATCGCGCTCCGTGGCGCGCATCAAATGCAGATGGCACTCAAAAACAAATCCGGCGGAGGAGTCGATCCCCATGCCGGGCATAATCATTGAGAGTCCAGCCTTTCCTTCTGTACTACAAACAGTTGATTTCTTGTTGCTCGGCGAAGATTTTCAGGCGACGATTTGTAGAGGTTGTTCTCGTGCATAAACTTTGTTCTCACCAGGGTTCGGACTCGGTGTGGGTAAAATCGGAAAGTAGCCGTCACGCTCCGCCGTGACGAGCCTTGAACTGGGCCACCTGAATGGAGTGCCCGCGCTGATTGTCCTTCAGGCCATGAGAGGGGGCTGGTCGTGGAAAACGGTCTCGGTTGATGGGTCTTGAAGGACAAATGCTCATCACGGCGGAGCGTGATGGCTACTTTGGGTTGCGTGCTTCGCCCGCGCTGGGTTTTCCGTGGTCAAAAATGTGATTCCGCACAAGCCTGTTTTTTAAACATCAGCCACTCCGCGAACTTGTCTGATGATTCCGCCACGAAGTACCGCGCACATTGAGACACATCTATGTTGAATGCCATTCTTCGATTCGCCCTGCGTCAGAGAATGATTGTGCTGGCGCTGGCTGTACTCGTGACGGGATACGGAAGTTACGTTGCCTTCCATACGCCGATTGACGTGTTTCCGGACCTGAATCGTCCACGCGTTGTGGTCATGACTGAAGCGCCGGGACTCTCACCGGAGG
>JAYSPO010001733.1:0-7161 GCA_043722015.1 Candidatus Kuenenia sp.
GATTCGGAATTCAGCCACTCGAAGTGAAGGCTGATCATTTGCGGCTGTACAAAGCCGCACTCCGGGACGCCGGACTGGCCGGAGCGACCATCGCTCGAAAACTCTCAGTGCTCCGGGGCATGTACCGGCAGTTTGCCGTGAAGAAACTGATTCCGTGGGAGGTCGCTCAGGACATTGCCGCCGTTGAGTCGCCACAGGTGCAGAAGAACACGACGCCGGCGCTCACGGAGAAACAGGCGGTCGCACTTCTCCATGCGCCGGACATCGCCACGCTTCGGGGACTTCGTGACAAAGCCTTGCTCCACACCCTCTTCATCACAGCCTGCCGAGTCTCCGCAATCACAAGGGCCAAAGTCGGTCATTTGGAATTCGATGGGACCGAATGGTTTCTGAACGTGACTGAGAAACGCGGCAAGAAGCAGCGGAAAATCCTGCTGGAAGCCGCCCGTTCCATTCTCGCCTACACAACCGCCGCCGGAATCACCGAAGACCGCGAAGGCCCGCTCTTCCGCCGCTTCTCCCCTGACGGCAAGTTTCTGCTGCCTGAGCCACTCTGCCGCGAGACCGTCTGGAGGATCGTGAAAAAATACTGCCGCGCGGCCGGAATCCCATCCGAACGACTCGGCGGCCGCGGCATCGGAGTCCACAGTCTTCGGAAGACCGCCCTCAACAACGCGATCCAAAACGGAGCCCAACTCCACGAAGCCCGCGAGCTAGCCGGCCACGCCGATGTCAGAACTACAGAACTTTATTTCGTCCGAAAGGAACAAGACGCGGAGAGAGCGGCGAGACGGATTGCCATCCGGTGAGCTTGCATTGGCCCGTACGATTTACGACAATCGTTACTTCACAACACGTGTGAAGTAACGGTGCCAGCAATGAAAAAAGTGAATCAACCAGTTGCTCGTTTTAATGTCGGAGAGCGAGGGTCCGCAACGATCCATGCCCTTGAATCTGCCTGGGAACTCCTTCGCAACGTCGAATCATCAATTCCACCGGCAGTATTGACGCTTGTAGACGCGCGTTCACGGCGGCAGGTGTTGGGATACTTTGCAAGATCAATCTGGAAGAAGCGGCGAGGCAAGGCTCACGAGATTGCTTTGAGCCCCGAGTTGCTTGGTTTCCCCAGGGAACTCCTTGCGACAATGCTGCACGAGGCCGCGCATGCAATCCTCCACGAGAACGGTAAAGGCGGAGGAGTCAGCGGAGATGGATACTACCATTTGGCAATCTTTCGCGACCAATGTGAGTCTCTCGGATTGGAATGCGAGTTCTGGAACACTCGTTATGGGTTCACGGTCACACATTGGCCGAAGGCTGGCGTTCCGCGTCAGTACCGGCCGGTCATCAAACTACTAAAGCAATTGCTTCCGGCAGGAACCGGTGCTCAGACTCTCAAGAAAATGACCGGCCGACCGCTGCCAGTACCAGGGCACACACCGCTGACGTGTGGTTGTTCCGAAGCGAACCGGACGGTCTACGTGAAGAAAACCGTCCTGAATGCCGGTGGAGTTACATGCGCGTTCTGTGGGCAAGAGTTTCGAGTTGCCAGAAAGTGACTGGTCCTGCGGAGAGAGATCACAAGTGTTACCAACTTCCTTCCGACTGGTAATTGCCCAAGGTCGAATTCTTACGTTGCGCGATCGAGTGAACCGGCGTTCAAATACTGTCCGCGGACGGATCGAAGACTCGTTTGCAGGTCCATCAGGATCAGCGATGGACCGAGGAATACGTCGCGAATGGCGAACGATCGGACTACTCTTTGTTGCTGCACGGGCGATTCCAAGACGCTTTCGATTATTGGAAGTTTCAGTGTTCGACGTATTGCTTGATCCGCCTTCATCAACACCGTGAAAAAGGCCGCAAACCCGCTGACCAAAGCGAAGAGCCGACTGAATTCAAGACTTATTCCAATCCAAGGGCTGATCCCGAACACGCCGCTGACCGCAAGTGTCGTGGCACCGCTGGCCGCCAAGAGAGCGATTCCCACGCGCAAGTGTTCGCGGACTAAATGTTCCCCCGTCATCGCGACACCCACGGCCGCTCCTGACACAAATCCAATGTAGCCGACCCCAATGAGCACGACTGACAGCCAAAACAGAATTGATCCGCCGAGCAGCCACGCCGTAAGCGCCACCAGCGGGACCACTGTATAACTGGCGACCATAGCCAAGTAGAAGGATCCCGCGAGCGCTGTCATCCAACCGCCGCAAATATCTCCTGACGGTTTTAGTCCCGTCTGCGTGGCCAACACCCCGCAGGTCAGCGTTGCCAGGATCCAAGTTCCGTACGTCGGTAGCGCCGCTCCGAAATCAATGGACGCGGCCGTCATAATTTGTGTCACGCCAAGAATGAGGCACCACGCCCCGAACCAAACCCAGGGAAACATCAACATCCAATGCAGTGATCCGTGACGAAGACGCTGACGAATGTTTAGCGACGATCCCGCCAACTGCTCCCGAAAGCCCATTCCCCGCAGCATTCCGGCCAAGGATGCTGGCACTGTCCAAATCAGGACTGCGAGCAGCATCGTGTTCCTAATACCTTGCGGATCAGCCCAGTCATAGAGTCCCAATTGGGAAATTACACCGATGAACCAAATGCCAATCAGGCTTCCTTTGAGTGCTTCGAACAGTGTGCCTCTTGTTCGGATTCCTGCGTAGGACAGCTCCTTCAACCCGAGCCAGAACTCACGCAGCACGAATCCGACAATGCCAGCAATACTGAGGAGCGATAGCACAAGGGTTCGAGTCGACATCGGCCACAACCAGAAGATGACCGCAAGGAACGCTCCCCAAAACGCCAGGAACAGCACGTACCGTGCGATGTAACCACGCATCGAGACGCGGATTATCGGCAGCATGGGACCGTAAAGTGCCACTCCCGCTGCTTCACCTTCAGATAACAGTAGTGCAATCGCGCTGTTCGGGTCGTCCAATTCGGCGGCCAAGCGCGCCCGCGTCTCGGGACTTGCTGTCCCGTCCAGCACCGAACCGAGTGCGTCCCAAGACTCTCGCATGTTACATCGGCCAGTCAAAAGGAATCAGGAAATGGAACAGCAGGTATGCATCGCGCCATTCCGCGATCATCCGATGCATCTCGTCCCGAGATGCGTTGAATTCGCGACCGAGTCGCTGGCTGACATATGATTGAGCGTCGTTCACGGCTTTATTTATCAATGCCGCGTCCTGAGTAAGCTCCGCCCGTAACCACAGCTTTCCGAAAAGAACGTAACGCATCAGTGCCAAGATCGTCAGATCACACGGCAGTGGCTCACGGACCAGGATCTGCGTCCGGATTCCGCTAACGGCTTCGCATATTCCTGCCGTTACTGTAGCCCCGCCACTTGGCAGTGCATCGCCCCAGTCCACCTTTGCTGCCGTTCCGGCGAACAGCAATGTGTCAGAGTCTGGCGATGCTTCGCCGCTCTTCCATCGTGACATCACCGACTTATCGACCTTTACGCAGAGGGCAATTGCGGTCAAGTCGGTAAGGCCGTAAAGACTCAACCGTAAGAAGATTGCCTCGCGATACCGGCTGCGGACTCCGGCTTTGAACAATTGACTTGTTTTTGTCGCTTCCCGTTCCAAATCGATTCTCAATGACAAGGCCAGGTTCAGCGCTGCTTCATGAAAGACCGGATTAATTCCGCCAAGCCGATGGACGCTGCGGTCTTCGTTGGATTCGTTCAAAGCGATCGCCTCTCACTGTTCCTATGATCATGTGTCCTTCCAAAGAGCTGAATCGACATCTTCGAGGTTTCCAAGCAATTTCCGGAGCGGGCTTCGAACATCATCAAGCTCGGCAGCAATGCGAACTCGGGTCTCTTGACATGCCTGACCGCCAAGAACACGACCGTAGTCTTCCAGAAGCGTGCTCGGCACATGCTGCCCAATGCATGGTTCAATGCCGTTGGGCAAATCGTCCGTCGCCATTTGAATTGGAGTGACGCTACCACAGGTCTTCTGCCCGGTCAAGTTTGGTTGCACGCATGCAATGCGCGATGACCCAACACAGCGCACCATAAGCCGCAGCAATTCGGAGCTACCTACCCACAGGCAGCCGAATCAGAAGCACCCACGGAAGTACGAAATGGATTGGTTGCATGCCTGCAACCGCCGAGACGACGACGGACTTCATACTGCCCTGAAGAACATGCGTCGTCCAATATAACAGAACAGCAACTCAATAAGTACAGAAGAGATCGCTATGACAAGAAATGCTCCAGAAGCTGTTTACGCCGCCGTTGCGGCACATCAGGCGGATGAAAAGCAGTGGGTGTATCGCGACGTTGTGCAGGAGTTTCTCCGTTGGCGAGAGATTTTTACTGTCGAGTTTAAACTCGATCTGACGCCAACAGTGCTCCGCATCGGCGGGGCGCGTTCCGGCTGCTACGGACATTTTCGGCCAGGCCCTAATGATTTCGGACTGCCCCGGGAAATTGCATTCAACGAGAGGCATTTGATCGCAGCCATCATCGCCGGTGATTTCTGGAGGTCTCTGGGGACCTTGCTTCACGAGTTGCTGCATGCGTGGCAGTTCGATCATGGACAGCCGAGTTTGAGGAATCACCACAATAAGGAGCTTCTCGAACGTGCAGCTTCCGTCGGCCTGATCATGACAACTCGTGGTTACACGAAATACGAGCCCCAAAGCCCATTCATGGATCTCTTGAGCATTCACGGAGTGCGCGTTCCGGAATTGCCAGAAGTTGCCGGAGGAATGCGGCGAATCTCACCGCCTGGGTCCAAGCTCATCAAGTGGAGTTGCCAATGCACAAACGTCCGCGTGGCCGTCGACTATTTTCGAGCACGTTGCCTCAACTGCGGCCAGGAATTTGTCAAACAGGACTAATCACAATTCTACATCGCCTCATCCAGGAGAACGTCCCATGATTCTGCCCGTTTCTTTCAGTGCACATGAACTTGGAAATGACTGCCTGCTGTTTCAGGGAATGATCCCAGAAACAGATTGGTCGACATCTTCGTTTTTTGATGACATCTGGGACCTCAAACCAGCGGAGCGACCGTGGATCATGATTCATGGTCGCAAAGTTCAACTCCCTCGATGGCAACAAGCGTTTGCACAGGATTACCGATTCTCAGGGCGTGTCAGCGCAGCCCTGCCTGTCCCATCTGTGCTCTTACCGCTTTGGATCTGGGTGCAGCAGGAGATTAATTCGCAGCTCAAAGGGCTGTTGCTGAGTTGGTACGACTCGGCGACGGGCGACTACATCGGCGCGCACCACGACAAGACAAAAGACATTGTCCCCGGCTCGCCCATTGTCACGGTCTCATTTGGTGCATCACGCAACTTCCGTCTGACTCGAGGCAAACCACCCGCCCGACAGGTTCGGAATTTCGAAGCGACTGCCGGCACTGTTTTTGTGATGCCGTGGGACACGAACAAGGAATGGAAGCACGAAGTGCCGCACCGGAAATGCGATACGAGTCGCCGCGTGTCTGTCACTTTTCGCGCCTTCTCTCCGGAGCGAAAGAGCAAAGTCTGAATTCAACAGTCGGGTTCAGCTCCCCGTTTTCAAACACGTCACTTTTACCGCAACTGGTAAGCACTCGTCGCCGTGCGACTCACACAATGCAGGAGTTTCCGATGCTCAATTTTTCCCAGGACGATGATTCCTCTGGTTCTGCCCGGAGGGTTTTCAATAACTCGACTGGTGCGTCTATCGAATGTGAGCATCCTCAGTTCCGATTGGCAGTTCGGCGAGTCACTTGCCGCCGCCGAGTCTGGTGGTGCCGAGCGATCACTCAGGAAGAAGCAGAATGGAGTTTGATGGCCGACTTTATTGTGCGCGGCGGACGGCAGTTTCTCGCGGAAACAACCATTCAGTACTCGCCGGAATTCAGCAAACGGTTGCACAAAAGGCTGCAGAATCACGCACGTCATCTTTTCCGAGCTGATTTTGGCACTTCGTGGCACAGGACAGTACGCGGCAAAGTACGTGATTTCACGGGACTCGACCTGGATCAGATTGTCGATCCGCGTTCGCTGGAAAGCGATCCCGTGGTAACCGCAGAACGCGATGACATTTGCTCGAAGGTTCGAACGGCAATGGTGGCGACACTTTGCCCGATTGAGTTGGCCGTGATCAAATGCAGATTCTTCGAGGGACTCTCCGTGAGCGAAACGGCGAGCACTCTGAATCTTACACAATGGCAGGTCTGCCGGATTCAAACAACAGCGCTCGCGAAGTTGCGAATTGTACTTGCATAAGTTCGCTTTCCTACCGCGGATCGCCGCGCTGTCGCATCGAGGATTATTTCGAATAGTAGCGCGCAAGACAGCGATTGGTGCGCCTTACATAAGTAGCCGAGATGATCGGTGCAGTACTCGAATCGTCCAGCACGATATGTGCTATCGAATGCGACCGTGACTCCGTGGCAACTTTGCCGTGTTTATGTTTTCTAAAGGGAGAAAGTTTCATGCTTATCCGAACAGAAGGTCGTTCAAACCCATTCGCCGAAATCTCCGGAATTGCCGGAACCTGGTTCTTCTGGGGAACCATTTTTGGCATCTGTGGACTGGCAACAGTTCAGCGCGTCATTAACGCCGTAGGTCTTCCCGTTGATTCGGGACAGGCCGCTGACACGGTGACGGCTTCCGGGATACCAGCCTTGCCGCTGAATTCAGACATCCCGCCAGGCGATGGGCCGTCAGGTCTCTGAATGGGCAGCACTCTATGACGTCGAATGCCTGTGTTCAAACACAGACTAGGGCAATGTGTGAGTTGTGTACCTCGTTCCGCACGGTGCGGAACGTGAACAGTGTTCCCTCGTACTTTTGCTGCGAGGGTGTTTTCCAATGGAGAAGACCATGATGAATTCGCCGGCAGTTGTCCTTGTGATCAGGCAAGAAGAGAAACACGATCCGGTCCCATCGGTTCCCCAAATGCTTCCGCCTCCCCCCGTGATCGCAAGGGATTCGCATGCCGTTTCCTTTAGTCATTTATTTCATTGTCGCCACCGCCATCTTGTTTTTCCTGCGGGGCTAAGCATCGAGCAGTCACCGGGTGGAAAAATGGGGCCGACTGCGGAAAACCAAGGTCAATACGTCGAATAGGTATCACTACAAGCTATCAATCAACACATCTTTAGACAGGAGTTACGCACGATGAGTACTGCAATCCCTGCAGAGCGCCTT
>JAYSPO010001734.1:0-1568 GCA_043722015.1 Candidatus Kuenenia sp.
GGCAGGTGTCTGGCAATTGCCGGAACTGCGCTGCGCTTGGTCCGGCCTACAGACTCAATTCAAATTCTTGTTCCTGTTGTCGCACGACTCTCAAACTCAGTCAGCGTGAGAAAACATTGGAGAATATTTCATGGACGCGGCGTCGAAACAACCACCATCGTTTCTTCGGATTTTGTGCATGCTCTGCACCGTCATCGGTGTGGGCTTGATTGTGCTGGGCCTAACCCAGGATCGAAACGTCGTGGAAAAGGTGGGTACGGCGCTGGTCATGCCCAGCGGCCTGCTGTGGCTGCTGCTGCTGACGTTGTCGATTCAGCTCTGCATGCAGAAAAAACGGCATCATTCCGGTCAAACGGGTGCTGTTGCCGCCACAGTGTGCTTTGCCCTGTTTTCTGTGGCTGGCAACGGAGTCATTGCCAATCGAATGGCTGCGGCTCTGGAAGCAGACTACCTGACCGTCGATCCGATGAAAGAAACACCATTGGATGTGGTAATTGTGCTGGGTGGCGGTGGTGGGCTGGGGGCGAATGGTCGTCTGCAGGGAAATGGATCCGGGGATCGATTGATTCTGGCTGGTCAGTTGTATCATCAGAAGATCGCGCGGAAATTCATCTGCACAGGCCAGCGAATTGCGTCTATGAATGCGTCGGGGGTTGATCCTGCCGAGTCTTCGCGTGATATTCTGCTCAAACTGGGTGTGCCGGATTCCGCGATTGAGATGGCCGGTGGGCGAAACACGTCGGAAGAAATGCAGGGGTTGAGCGAACGTTTTCATGACTCAAAGTTGCGGATCGGACTGCTCACATCCGCCTGGCACCTGCCGCGTGCCATGCGTCTGGCCAACCGCAACGGGCTGCAACCAATCCCGCTCCCCGCAGATTTCCACACCGCGGCCAATCTCGAAGGACTCACAACCGGACAGATTGTGGAATCCATGATCCCTAACGGATTTGCACTGGGAGCCACATGGTCGTTTGCAAAGGAGTATCTCGGAATGCTGCTGGGGCGGTGAGTTCCTGATACGAAGCAATGGACGCCACATCCGCGAGGATGTCTGTCGGAAGACCGCCGTTCTTGTGAGCGGCAAGGCGCTAGCCGCCGGTTTTTGCAGGCAAATTACCTGCGGTTAGCGCCTCAACAAGCGACCTTATGGAGTGCGGTGACTCGTCACCGCTTTCTTTTACGGGGAATTTGGCTCCGGGAAAGACGTTCGTCTGTTCTGCCGACTTCACCTGAAGTTGAAATGGAATATTCGCTGTTTTCCGCAGCCGATTGACAAAAATGCTATGTTGGAAAGGCACAGCGGCCACAAGTCGCCGCACTCCCAATGACAGACACCTACGAGGCATCATCCTCCGGGTAGACCGGATTCAGGCCGAGGGCATTCAGGACCGCACGTTCGCGCGTCCGCATGATTGCTTTTTCTTTAGGAGTCAGGTCATCGTAGCCACAGATGTGGAGCAGGCCGTGGATCACGTAGAGCGTCAGTTCATTCATCGCCGTCCACTGGCCGGATGAAGCCATGTCTGCGGCCATCTCGGCGCTGGCGATGATCTCGCCTTCGATCA
>JAYSPO010001735.1:0-6626 GCA_043722015.1 Candidatus Kuenenia sp.
TTCGCGCGTCCGCCACCGTCAATGCGACGTTTTAGAAGCGAAAACGTTCGGGGCAAAAAAATGCATGGGCAGAAAAATTGCAGCCATTTTTTTGCCCAATATTTTTTTGCCCATAATATTGAGGCCAGGTACATCTTAGCCCGGCGGCGGATCGTTGTTCTTTTTCAGGGAGGTTGGCTCTGGAAAAGATGTTCGTTTGTACGGTCGACTTCACCTGAAATTGAAATGGATTACTTGCTGTTCCCCAACGCTGATTGACAAAAATGCCGTATTGGAAAGGCAAAGCGGCGACAAGTCGCCGCACTCCAAATGACTGCGGTTTGTATCGGAAGATTCAGGTGGAATTTATCACTCCAGTTTCAGCCGAGCAATTGTCTTTCCGATTCGCAGATAGATCGAATCACCGGCAACCGCCGGATGCGAGAGAATCTGCGTGCGATCCTGATTCAACTTTAGCCGCCCCGTGAGGGCAGGTGTTGCAAGGTCAGTCGTGATCAGCAGGAGTTCACCTTCATCCGTGAGTGCCAGCAATCTGGAGTCGCTGGCAACCAGACAACCATAGCCGGCAAAGGCGTTGTCCCGGAGGGCGATCACTGTCTTCAGATTCTGCTCGGGGTCCAGAACATAAAGCTCGCTCCAGATCCCGAAAATTCGACCATTCGAGATAACGGGCGTGTGCGTATCAGGCTTCAGGTCCTCGTTCGCCATATCGGGTTCAGGACAAAGTGTGCCGTCTGAGTTGAAATGATAAACGCGAGTTCCGTTATTTTCTGATGACACCAGGAGGCGGTCGCCAAGCAAAACTGGCGTCGGAACATTGAAATCTCCATTTTCCGGCGGAACCAAAGTCCAGAGCCGCCGACCGGTTGCCACGTCCCAGCCGCCGAGTGATTTCGCGTCGTAGCCAATTGCCTGCTGCGATTCCCCCACGGTCATCAGCACGAGTGATGAATACGCAGGATCCGTCCCCGCTGTCTTCCAGACAACGTCGCCCGTTTCAAAGTCCAGCGCCACGATGGAAGCGTCCTTTCCGCCTGGCTGCAGAATCAACTTCCTATCGACAATGATCGGAGTTCCGGAGTGTCCCCAGATCAATTTTGGAGAATCAAACACCCTGGCGATGTTGACCTGCCACATCATGATGCCGGTTTCAATCTCCAGACAACATAGATGTCCAAACGCTCCAAGAGTGTAAACGTACTCATCATGAATCAGCGGAGTCGCCCGTGGCGAATTGCCGTAGTCCAGTTTGCCGAGTGCCGGATAGGCATGTTGCCAGATCAGCATTCCGGAGTTCATGTCAAAGCACTGAAAGACGTCGTTCTGATCGAGCGTATCGCGGCTGCCGAGGACGACGTAACCTTTGGCAGCGGCAATTCCTCCGAGGCCCTCTCCTGCGAGTTCGGCTGTCCATTCAAAGTCTGCCGTTTCTGGCAGCGAATCCGGCAGCCATGCGACTCGAGCATCCCGATTGGCACCGCGCCAGCCCGGCCAGTCACCGTTTTTTCTACTCACACTCTGATTCGACGATTCATCAGGCAAAGCCACCGAAGCAACTGCCGGTGTCCGAATTCCCGGAAGAGTTTGGCTCTTGCGATCTCGAAGATCGGCATTGTGATTCTTCAGCGGGCGGACACGGAGGGCTGACGCCCAACCGCTCGCCTTGTGATTTCGAGGACCGGCAGCATGCTCCGTCAGGGCTTTTTTTTTGCATCGACGGCAGTGGTCGCGGTTCCCGCTGGCTCTTTCCAGGGAACGAAGCCAGAAGCCGTTTCCAGATCAATCAACAGCTTTGCATTCAAGCCCACTTCATCCAATGCCGCTGAGATTTCAGACAGCTCTTTTTTGCTCAACGCTGCCTTGGCGAACAACGTGATGAATGGCACGGGCTTGCTTTCGCCGATGACTCGAAAATCGCCTTTCTTTACTTTTCCGCAGCCTTCCAGCAGGGGTTCGGCGTAGCTTGAAATCACCGCCGCTGCTTTCACCTCGGCCCCCAGTTCCATCAAGGTGACCGCCGCATTGCTGCACGACGGTGATGTCTCAACAGGGCTGGGGAAGGCAACGTGACGGTCCTTCAGTAATGCCATTGGAGCGGCGGATTTTTCATCGCAGTCCTCAGGTCCGAACAGGATGCGATATCCCTTAAGGTCATCCACGGTCTTCGCCGGATCGCTGCTGCGAACGACAAACAGTCCCGTTTGCACAACCTTGTCCTTCAGATCCGTCAGGCGAGCCAGCGGTGTTAGTTCCAATTTCGCCGCCTTGGCATCTGACAGCACGACCGAGTGCTTTCCAATGATCAGATCGGCCTTGCCATCGGATTTCTCCATCGCAGCCTGAAGCGATTCAGCCCAGACCACGTTGACTTCGCGTCCCAACTGGCCCTTCAGAAACTTCCCAAGCTCTTCGTACTTTCGCTGGGCGTAGCCTTTGACACAATCACAAGCCAGCGGTGCGGCCATGGGATCCATCACGACCAGCGTCAAAGCCGTCTCGCTGGATTTGTCTTCCGCAGCAGCATGAACTGCCATGCCGCTGATCGCGACGCAAAGTGTCACACATAAAGCAACCAGGCGTCTCATTCGACTGTTCCTTTGGGAGTGGCTTCCGTTTCTGTTTCGACCTTCGAATCAGCAGCTTCGGTTTCAACAGCCGCAGCTTCCGCTTCGAGTTTGACCCGCTTGTAACGATTACTTCCAAGCACTCGCTCATTGTGCATCAGCGAGATCGTCGCTTCGTCGTCGCTGACAAATTCAATCTTGTACTCATAATACTGAATGTTTCCCTGAATCTTTGAGACAAACAGGGTGTTGCCGTCCTGACGTAAGCATTCCCAGCCAAGTTCGTCCGACGCCATGCCGCCCCGTGTGGTCAACTTGCCATCGGCTTCAAAATGGAGGTAATTTGCGGAGTAGGGATCACTCTGGATTCGCAGCAACGAAGATTTTGCGATCAGCGTTGCCCTGCTGTTTTTTTCATTACTTGTTGTCGTCGTGATGCTCTTTGGTTCCACTTCTGCCTGCAATTTCCCATCGAGCGACCATTCGCCTACCAGTTTTTCACCGAGACCACTCCGAGCTTCTTTTGCCAGCACTTCATCGGACGTCAACTCCGGCGCTTCCGCATTCGGCACGAGGACACAGATGTGATCCTTGTCGATATTCATCATGTAGTAGCGATCCCGCTGTGCATCAAAGCCCAGTGCCACATGTTTGCAACCGCCGCCAATTTTTGCTTTGCCCACGACGCCAAGCAATTCACCGTCCTTACTGAATCGCTTAATGGTGCCGATGCTGGATTCCGCCGTCAGAATATCGCCATTGTCGCAGCAGCGAACGTTCATCGGATTGCAGCAGCTTCCGAATCCATCGACCGCTTTTCGATCACCCTTGCCGAAATCCGTCTGACGATTTCCGTCGCGATCAAGCAGCGCCACCTTGAACTTAGTGTTTTCAGCAAGCACAAGGTGATCATCAGTCGCCTGGATATCACATTGACCACAGCATCCACCAAGCGAACTGACAACTTTCGTGGGCTCCGAGAACTCGTGCGTCATTCGCCAGACTTCGTATCCGGTCCCTTCGACTGAATTGCAGCACAGAAAAACATCTTTACTGGTCACTGCCAAGGCTGTGATTCCGAGCTTGCGGCTGATCGCGGCATCACTGGAACTCACACGTCCGGCCGATTGCTCGATCATCTTCAATTGGGTCCCATAGAGAGCCTTCTGCTCTTCGTACGTCACGATTCGCCTTTTGTCGAGTTCCGTCAATTCCTCTTCCGGCTTTTCTTTCAGAGCCGTAATCCTCTCTTCAATGCGCGTGACTTGTTCACGGAAACGTGACGTACTTTCTTCCATCTGCTTCTTTGCTGCGTCTTCGATTCGCTGCCGGAATGAGTCCATATCTCCGATGTGCGGTGAATCTACCGTTGTCAGCAACTGGCCGTCGGCACTTACATGAGCCACCTTGCCAGCACCCGCCACGAAGATCGATCCATCTGCAGCGGTGTTCAGGGCAGTCGGCTTAAATGGCAGATCCACCGCACGCAGCAGTGTTCCGTCGGGTGAATACACCTGCAACTGCTGCGGCGATGAAATTGTCTTCGCCTGCTGTGAGCCATCGGCATTCATCACATACTGCATGCTGTCGCCACCGACACATGCAAGGACGTTGCCATCCTTGTCCAGGCAAAAGGTATTCATTTCAACGGGCTGACCATCGCACAACGGCTTAATGATACGGGCCTGTTTGTGAGTGGTCGTGAAGTCACTGGCAACCGCCTCTTTCTTCTCAGCCTTCTCTGGAGTATCCGCCTGCAATGCCCCGACAGACGCCAGGAATGCTGCGAGTAAAATCGTCCCGAGCCGATAACCAAAACCGCACATGCGAGCAACTCCAGAAACGAGGCGGATTGACGCCGACAGAATCCAGCGTCCTACGGAACCGTTAGTATACCCTTACGAAGTGGCATTCGTAAATCCCACGCCGCAGAGATTTTCTGCCGGGGGATGCGGTTGCGGATTTCCAAGCTCCACGCGACCGGAAATGAGTCCGGCGAGCGGAGCGTCGTAAGCCCTCCGGTACCTCGTTCTTGTACCGGCAAGCTGACGCATGCCGCTCGCCAATTGTCTCCTGCCTTCTGTCCAGAGTTTCATTCCGGGGATTTCTTGTTTCGTTCTGTCGCCTTTTTGCGGATGACGTCTTTTGCGTGCTTCAGCCGGTCGGGCCAGACAAAAGTCGGAGCGGTCGATGGGTCGTAGCCCTGCATGTGGCCGTCAAGTCGTGTGATGGCTTTCGTGTATCGCAGTTCGGTATCCCGAAACACTTCGCGACAGAACGCCGCGAGTTCCGGGTCGTAGTCCAGCAGTTCTTCGCGAGTATTCACATGGTTGTGGTCGTGGTCATCTTCGCGATTGTCGTCGAACCATGACTGCACGCCTTCGGCGAAGTATTCGTGGTGATTCACCGACGCATACTTCCCCTTCCACAAACCAGCACTCATCGCTTTCTGATACGCTGCCTTCAACCGCGGATCAAATGTGGGGTCTACATTCACAAGTCCTCGCAGATGCATATTATGAGCGAATTCGTGAATCAGAATGTTCTCGGTCGAATACGGATCGCCGGGGAAGTTCAGCAGGTTCTCTTCCCCGCACGAACAGTACGG
The DNA here is from genome assembly GCA_043722015.1 of Candidatus Kuenenia sp. Taxonomy (GTDB): domain Bacteria; phylum Planctomycetota; class Planctomycetia; order Planctomycetales; family Planctomycetaceae; genus SXXK01. The sequence goes on from JAYSPO010001735.1 coordinate 5,173, forward strand.
ATCCGTTTCTGATCCTCCCATTCCGCGTGCCCGCGCGTCCCAGAAGTCCCGCGCTGCAACACCCTCGGCCTCTTTGTTGTCCTCCGACTCGGCTCCCATCCATTTCCATTCCGGGAGATCGGTTGTGAATTCATGTGCACCGATGATGCACATTCTGGAACCGCTCTTGATCATCGCGTCCCGTACATCCGGCCGTTTCGCCAGGAGCATGTTGACCAGAAACGCGGCCTCTCTTAATGCGTAATCGTTAACGTTCGCGGAGGCCACAATTGGGTATCCGTCGGCGCTGACATATTTTGTGTAGAGCTCTGGTGCCTTCAATTCAGATGGCGGTGCTGAAATTTCCTGAGCGAACAGGATTGGCTCTGCGGCAGTGCAAATCAGGAGGAGTGCGACACTGACAGAAATTCGGCGGCGTGCGATCATCGGGACTGGCTCTCCGGAACTTAGGATTGACGTCACCCATCAGGGTATTGAACCGTCCGAGTCGTCTGGGTGCGTAGGCTCGATTGCATACGGTTGAGTTAATGGGGTCAGACCCCTTCATCACGGCAATCGAAGCGAAGACCCAAACGTTTTTGGCTTCGACTACCGTGAGTAGGGGGTCTGACCCCATTAAATCAACCGAGCCAATACCTCCGCAGAAATCTACCGCGTGGGAAGCAGCGTCACCATCGACTTCCTGAACAAAAGACGCGGGGGCGGACATTTGCACGCGGCGCTCCCGCTGATGGCAAAACCGAACAACGGTGCCTGGCAAAACCCCACTATCCTGTATTGCGCACGTTGGAGGCCGGATCAAGTCCGCTGCTAATGCCGGAACAGCGCAAACCCGGATTTCTGGTCATCACACCTTGTCACCTGGATCCAGGATGAATTGGTAGGCGCCGCTCCGGCAATCATTGGGTTTGCTCGGTCCGGCCTACGATTCTGTGGTTGAAAAAGGTATCTGGAACTCTCCGGCATCAGTTCTCCGGCGTGTTTTCTGATGCCTCCAAAGTTCCAGACACCTTTTTCAATGCGATTCCATGCTCCTGGGAGTGAATCTGAGACAGTCGAACTAATAGGTGATGGTTTTTCTGCCTTCAACCATGTTGGCATCTTTGTTGACGGCGCCGGTACAGCTGGCTTCGGCTGAGAGCGACGATCGCGGGGCGTTGCCCACGCGGTTAAACGTATTATGCCAAACGACTTCTGCCGAGGTGCTTACATCTGGTCGTTTCGACAGCAGCATGTTGACCTGAAACACGGCGATTGATTTTCCGGCGGGCGCGGATGTCTGCACTTCCGGTGAGTTCGGGTTAAAACTGAATTCCAGCGCGAAGCAGAATGGCGTCGCCGAAGTCGATCTGGCCGGGTGTGTTTTCGTATTCCATGGAACGATTGAAGACCACGCCGGTTTCCACAAAGACGCCTCGGTTTTCGCGCAGCAGGTATTCGACGCCCAGCACAAG
>JAYSPO010001736.1:0-2890 GCA_043722015.1 Candidatus Kuenenia sp.
GCTGGATTTTGCCGCATCGCACCACCGTTGTTAAGAGAGAGAGCTCCGCTGTTGACTTTTCGACTTCCTGTTTGACCTTTGGTACGCTCAGACATGGCAATTGAATTGCTCAGGCCATCCAGCACGTCGCGGAACTGGCGGTTGATGCCATTGTTGTTGTCATTGCCGTCGCCTGACGATGTGAAGAATCCGCGTTGGCCACGACCGCCGTTGCCTGACCATTGGTTGTGGTCCCAATTGCCGTCCCCGCGGCTGAACATATAGTTTGTCTTTCCGATCGATCCACCTTCAGTCGTGTCTGGGTCGGATGGACAGAGAATCCCAGGAAGTTTTGTTCGATACGGAGCAAACCCAGTGTCCCAGGGAACTGGTGTGCCATTGCTGCCAGCAGTGACGCCTGCTTGAATCTGCTGATAAAGATTCGCCTGCTCGAAGTAAGGCAAAAGATTTACGAATCCACTGAGGCGTCTGGGTCCCTTACCGCCGTTGTAATCGGAATGGGATTCGGCACTGCAAATTGCATTATACACATCGTGGTAGTTGTGGATCGCAAGACCCAACTGCTTCAGATTGTTCTTGCACTGTGTGCGACGTGCTGCTTCACGAGCCTGTTGAACTGCAGGCAGCAGCAGCGCGATGAGGATCGCGATAATCGCGATCACCACCAGAAGTTCAATCAAGGTAAAAGCCTTGCGGCCAACGCGAGGACGAATCATAAACACCTCCGGAAACTGAAAAAGAACCTACTGGCAGAGAACCTGCCCGTAAAGACGGTGATGTCATGGTAAAGATTTTCAAACCTGCTCACAAATTGAATTGAACAAAAATTGTAAAATGCCTAATAAATTCGTGAAAAAGACAAGAACACTGTTCGCGTGTCTCCATCCGGGATGTCAATGTGACCCCCAGTACTCGACTGAGTGCAGTCGCGTTCGAATGTAAATCCGGGAGGGTGAGAATCCAGGGAGGCATCGCTTGGTTCAACGTTGCTCAGCAAATGTTGGGAGTGTTCCCTTTTTTGAGGAGAATTCAGACGACTCAACTGCGTTTCCGGCCCAACGGGCCATCAGTTCCAATAGCCTGGTCCGGAGGGCCAGGTCTGCGAACAGAAAGACGATTTTCAGGCCCAACAGGCTGGCCATTCGGCGAACACTGGACCCCTGGAGATGAACTGCCGACCCGTTGGGCCTGCAAGATGGGTTTGGTGCCGTTTCCCTGGCCCGCTGGGCCAGGCTATGTGAACTGCTGGCCCTTTGGGCCGAAACACAACAACACGTCCCTCAATCCTGGCCGCCCGGAGTATACATCGACAAGCCCCCTCACCGAAATCCACGACCAGACCCTTCTCGAATTGACCATTTACCTTTGCCGGGAAGGTGAACGGATTCGACAAGCCCATTCGGCCATGTAAATTCTAAGTCAAACTCCGTCGCTGAAATGCCACCCATGTGGATCTCGTTCGCACACGCTGACTGAAAACTCCCGCCGCCGATGAGTTGTTCGTCCGTGCGTAACAGACTGCCTAAGACACGGATTTTTGTACCGATCGGTGTCCGACTGGACGAAGTGCCAATTAGTCGCAACGTGACGGAATCACCGCAATCTGTTTCGTTTTTCAGGATCACAGCCGGAGCCAATTGATGTGAGATGATTGCGTCCAGGCGGCCATCGCGGTCGAGGTCACCCATCGCCATTCCGCGTCCCAGAGTCGGCTTCTGAAAGTACGAACCTGCACCGCCCGAAGCATCTCGGAATGTCCCGTTCTGCAGATTTCTAAATATGTGAGGAAGCATCTTGTAGGGCTGGCCAGCCTTCATCCAGGTGCGATCATCGACATGGCCATTTGCAATCAAGAGGTCCTTCCATCCATTGTTGTCAACATCCATCGCCACGACACCAAATCCCAGAACACTGCGACTCGGCGGTCCCAGAAGGGACTGACGCGTTGCGTCTTCGAACATCAGACTGTCTCCCTCGGTGCGATTCAGATACAGCGTGTTCGTGTCGCCGAAGAAGTGTGTCAGAAAAATGTCGAACGCTCCGTTGCGATCAAAGTCCGCCGCTGCGACTCCCATATTCGCCTGTGCGTAGCCATGTTCATTCAACGCCACATTTGCGGCTGTTGCTTCGTCATGCAATCGGATTCCCTGAACATTCCCATCGAGTGGTCCGGTCCGCTCAACCGTCAGCAGATAGTTTGGTTCGCCGTCATTGGCCACAAAAATCTCAGGTCGGGAGTCGCCACCCAGATCGCAAATGGCAACTCCAAGTGCTTTCCCGGGGAGTTCGTGCAATCCCGCTGCTGCGGAGGCATTGATGTAACGTCCGGCTCCATCGGAAAGAAAAAATGTGTCGGGGACGCCTTTGAAGATTGCAGGGGAACATCCGACGTAGCCATCGGGACTGCTGGGTTCAGGACAGAGTCTGGGATTTGTGTCGGACTCGTCCAGATAGTTGGCAACGTACAGATCAAGACAGGAATCGCCATTGAGATCCGCAAAAGCCGCACTGGAACCCCAGACGCCGGTCAGAGTGCCGTTGTCAGACGCCACCTCAGAAAATGTCCCATCGCCGTGATTGATCCAGAACTGATTGCCGCCGTACGCTGTCAGATACAAATCCTCAAAACCATCTTCATTGGCGTCCGCCACAGCGCAGCCGTAACAAAAGCCGAACTGACGCAGGCCCGACGCTTCGCTGCAGTCACGGAACGTCATCAGGTCGAGATTGCGAAACAGTTTACCAGGCGTCTCCCTCGTGTCCTGCTTGAGCGGCAATCGGCAGCCATTACTCATGAATATGTCCAGGGCACCATCCTGATCAAAGTCGAACATGGCAACTCCACCGCCATTGACTTCCAGAATACGACGCTGTCCCTGCATATCGTCGT
>JAYSPO010001737.1:0-2329 GCA_043722015.1 Candidatus Kuenenia sp.
ACGCGATCGACTTCCCATCCGGCGACCACGCAGGAGAATCTTCGCCGGCGGAATCTCCACTGTCCGTGAGTGGCCGACGGCCGGAGCCATCAGGGTTGATAAGCCAAATCTTTCGATCTGCGCTGCTTAAGGTATTTCCGCGAACGAAGGCGATGGTGCCGCTTGGTTCGGTCGGCGCCGCAGCCCAAAGAAGCCGCGAGCGAAGCAGTGCGATTCCGCAGCTAACGGCCAGAAATCGGCGCCGCGTTGTCAATGGAGTGGTCATATTACCTCGTCGTCAAGATTTCTTGGCACAGAACGTTCCAGTATGCCAAACTCAGTTTGGGGTAACACGCCCCCTTGGGATTTGGGATATTCAAAACTGGAACGCAAATTTATCAAAACTCAAAATTCATTTCAAGCGATCACTTGCGTGAGTTTGGGGTATTACAGATAAAACCACAAGTCAGCTCATGGTCGTTGACGGATGTTCAGATTCGAGGCATTCGTCACTCAGAGAGTGACGGCTACTTTTTGCGGGAAGGAATGTCGATGAGTGTGGAACGATTTCTCGTGGTGCTGAAACTGGCAAGGATCCATGAGGACGATGGCGTGTGGTTTGGACGCTGGCTGCGTCGGTATGCCGTTTTCCTCCGACAGCCGGAAAGTGTACCACTGCTGGTTTCGCAGGCGAGTGTAAAACAGTTCTGTCGCACACTTTTGGCACGAGAAGTTCCCGCGTGGCAGCGGCTCCAGGCGGTCCGGGCGATCGAGTTTTATCGCAATCAAGTGCTGGAAACCGCTGAGCCCGATCTCCTGGAGATCCGGCAGATATTAGGGCGTCTTGCAGACGGCGAACGCAATTCAGTCAACTCCACTGCCGACGAGGCGGAACTCATTGGAGTGGTACACCAGAACGAACCGCTGTGGATTCAAAAGATGCGGGCGGAATTGCGGCTGAGACATTACGCATTGAGTACCGAGACGGCCTACATCGGCTGGGTGCTGCGTTTTATGAAGCATGTGCGCAGCGAGAATCTGGAGAACTTCGGAGCACCGGAACTGAAAGAGTTTTTGACGGAACTGGCAGTTGAAGGGAAAGTGGCTGCGAACACTCAAAACCAGGCGTTGAGTGCCGTGCTGTTCTTTTATCAACGGATTCTGGGGCGCGAGTTGGAGTTCATTGATGCGGTGAAGGCGAAGCGTCCAAAGCATTTGCCGCTGGTGCTGAGTCGGCAGGAAGTGAACCGGATGTTGCGGCAACTGGAGGGACGTGATCTTCTGCTGGCGCTCCTGCTGTACGGCTCCGGGATGCGTCACAAAGAGGTGCTGCGGCTCCGTGTGAAGGATGTTCATTTTGACACAATGCAGATTACAATTCGCGACGCGAAGGGAGAGAAGGATCGAATCACGATGCTGCCGAAAGCGGCCGTGGAACTGCTTCAACGACAGTTGAAAGACGTGAAAAAGATTCACGACCAGGATCTTGAAGCAGGGGAGGGTCGAGTTTATCTGCCCTATGCTTTGGCCAAAAAATACCCGAATGCAGACAAAGAGTTTGGCTGGCAGTATGTGTTTCCGTCGCGTCAGAAGTCGCGTGATCCTCGGAGTGGCGTGGTTCGGCGACACCATCTTCACGAGAACAATTTTCCTCCAGTCATGAAACGTGCTCTGGTGGCGGCCGGCGTCGAGCAGCCTGCCACGCCTCATACGCTGCGTCACAGCTTTGCGACTCATCTGCTGGAGGATGGCTACGATATTCGCACAGTCCAGGAACTATTGGGACATTCCGATGTGAAGACGACGATGATCTACACGCATGTGCTGAATCGTCCGGGGCTGGCGGTGAGAAGTCCGGTAGATGTGATGTGACACCTTTACCATGCGTCGATCGAATTGTCGTGTTGACTCGTTTTCCCGAACCGGGACGGACCAAGACGCGACTTATTCCGGCACTCGGTGCTGATCCCGCGGCGGCGCTGCATCGGTGTCTGATCGTTCGGGCACTGGATGTTGTCTGTCATTGGGCCGAAGCTCATCACTGTGACGTCGAAGTGCGATACGCGGGCGGAGACGAATCGCAATTCGTCGCTCTGTTTGGCTTGCAGGCCCGGTACGCGCCGCAGTCTGAAGGGTCGCTTGGCGAACGGATGAATTCGGCCGTCGAAGCAGCATTCTCCGAGGGTGCAAAACGTGTCGTAGTGATTGGAACCGACTGCCCTGGACTGGACGCTGTTCATCTGACGCAGGCGTTTGAGCAATTGACTCACCGCGATGTGGTCATCGGCCCGGCAACCGACGGCGGTTACTACCTGCTGGGAATGCGACGCCATCTGCCGACGCTTTTCGA
>JAYSPO010001738.1:0-2086 GCA_043722015.1 Candidatus Kuenenia sp.
TACTTTTTTGACGTCCTCGCGTGGCAAGCTTTCAGTGATATGGGTATCTCAAAGCAACATCTCCAATGGGTCCTCGTGGTGGTTCCGGTGTTCGGGGTCTTCGCCTGGACAGCTTTGCGCCCCTTTGTTTCTGCCGGGGCACATCAGCAGGTCGCTACCGCTCGACCGGCCCCTCTTTCACACTGCGTTATGGAACTGGACGGGTGGTTTGACAGTCACTGGAAGAGTCACAACGTTGCTCCGGCAGATGCGGCAGATGATCTGCTGATCTTTCGTCGCTTGACACTGGCTTTGCACGGATCTGTTCCGTCACTGGAGGAGATTCGGAATTTTGAGGCTGATACGAAGGACAATCGTCTGTATCGCTGGACGAATGACCTGATCGAGGACAGCCGTTTCGTCGATTACTTCGGTGGTCGCCTGATGGATGGTCTGATCAATCCCCTCGCAGAAGACGTCAAGCCCTTTCATCGGCTCAGATTTCAGACATGGCTGGGTGAGCAGATTCAGCAAGGGACTCCATACGATCGGCTCGTCCGGGAGATGGTGTCCGGACGGGGCATTTCAGGTGACCACCCCCGGCACAATCTTCACCTTTGCAGAACTCAGCGCGGGTGAACAGGCAGCCGAACGACTTGCGGCCAGAACCGTGCGTGCATTTCTGGGTCAGCGAATTGACTGCGCTCAGTGCCATGATCATCCGTTTGACGACTGGAAGCAACAAGATTTTGAAGGACTTGCGGCCTTCTATGGACCGACGCGACTGACAAAGTTTGGTGTGCAGGATCTTCGACGCGGTCCGCTTGTGATTCAGGACATGCGTGCAAATCAAACGCGTGAAGTTAACCCGCGTGTCCCGTTTCATGAACCGTGGCTTTCTGCAGAATTCGGAAATGGCCAGTGCTGATGAATCTGCCGTCAGCGGGACCGTCCCTCAAGCTATCGAACGTCTCATGGGAAGCCATACGCGACAAATGAGCCGGGCGACTCCCCTGACCGGGCCCGGTCGGATCTCATTGCTGGCCAAAGACGCGAGTTCAAGCGTGGATGCGTGTTACATGGCATGTCTGACGCGGTTTCCCACAGAACCCGAGCGAACATGGTTTCTCGGCAAGCTCTCGGGAGTATCCCGGAAAGCGCGAGCACGCACTTCCGAATGCTGAATTGGAGATTCCGCCGGTGTTTTCGCTCGGATATTCCAACCATCCGGCGCGCGGTGGATTCCTGGGAGGACAGTACAACGCGCTGCGAATCTTCGACCCTGGATCCCGGCAACAGGATTACCACGAGTTGCTTGCCGAGCCGAGGCAGCAGCAACGTTTTCAGAATCTGAGTGTCCTGGCTCAGGCGTTTCGGTCGCATCGCACGACGGTGGTCGATCGCACAATGCATGAGGCCAACATCGACACTGCGGTGAAGATGATGACGTCGGAACAGCTCAAGGCCCTTGAGATTGCCGATGAACCGGAATCCCTCCGCACGGCATACGGGGACAATGACTTTGGCCGCGGATGTCTTGTCGCCCGTCGGCTGGTCGAACAGGGCGTGCGAGCTGTCGAAGTGACACTTCAAAACTTCGACAGCCATGCACAGAATTTCACGACTCATCAGACACTTGCGGCGGTGTTGGATCCGGCGTTCGCCACATTGATGCAGGATCTGGCTCAACACGACCTTCTGGAATCAACCGTTGTACTCTGTATCGGTGAATTTGGACGAACTCCGCGGATCAACGGTGCTGACGGTCGTGATCACTGGCCGCAGGGATTTTCCTGCCTGGTCGGCGGAGGTGGATTGCGTCAGGGATTACTCATCGGCGCTACAGACCCAAGGGGTGAAGAAGCAAGACCGAGTGACCCCGTTCAGGTGGCCGACCTGTACGCCACAATTATGAAAGTGCTGGGGATCAATCCCGCAGTCGAGATTCTGACATCGATTGGTCGACCGATTCGCTACAGCGACGGAAAGCCGCTTGACCAGTTGCTACCCAGTTAACTCAAATGTAAGCACTCGTGCATAAGTTCTTTCGTTTAACGGCGAGCCGCAGGCGTAGGCGGAGCAAGCTGGATTCGCCTACGCCTGTGGC
>JAYSPO010001739.1:0-1617 GCA_043722015.1 Candidatus Kuenenia sp.
AACGGCGCTCCGCTTGGTCCGGCCTACAAATTCGACCCCAGTTCGTTGAATTGGCAATGCACTACCGGCCGTGGTGATGGAAATCCAAACCGGAAGGACAATCGACTTCTGTCAGGTTTTGTATTCTACTCACCGGGCCCCGCAACAGAATCATTTTTTCGCCAAACCCACCCGAGTATTGGCAAGGATGAACGAATCTTGTCTGGTATCCTTATCGTATGTTCCGAGTGCCGTCGAGAAGCTGACTTGCGAATACGAAGAAGTCCATCGGTCGGACCTCCGGAACGCCTTCCCCCCATTCCGTCGGCCAGGAAGCTTGATGTTGTCAGAAGTCACGATTACCGAAAACAGCATTACGTCGGAAATCGACACGCTTGATCAAAACTGGCAATTCATGTCGCCCGTTCCTGGCTGGCGCAGTTATCCATTTCGTGCTGTCGCCTGTCTGGGTCAACGGTTGCTGTCCTTGATTTGTCTGATTGCCACATTAACGGTTCTGGCCGCGATTCCGGGTACGAATCTGTATGCCATGGGGTATCTGCTGAGTGCCCAGGCACGCATCGCGCGGACGGGTAGATTTCGTGACGCATTGATTCTGCTGCCTGCAGCGAGGCGTATGGTCGTGGTGGCAGCGGCGACAACGGCTTGCCTGCTGGTCATCGCCTGGTTGGCTCGTTTGGTTCGGGAAACCTGGTTGATTTCCTCAGGGAGCCTTGTCTGTTGGCTGCTGACCGGAGGCTTGATTCTCGCCAGCACGTTTTTTGCATTGCACATCAGTCGTGCCATCCTGCGGGGCGGTACACTTTGGGAATTTCTGCGGCCGGATCGGAGTTGGAGTTGGCGACCGACATTTCGCAGGTCCGACGCTCGATCTCATGATTCGCCAGGTCTCAACGGGCTGTTGACGTCCCTTCAGATCCGGCACCACATGCGGCTTGGACTTCTGAACTATCTGGCGATTTACGCGGTGCTCGCACTGCCAACATGGCTGTACACGGCCATGCAGGACCAGTCCCGCGTGGCCGAACGCATCCTGTTCCTGAGTGGCGCAATCCTGTTGACTCTCGTACTGGCATTTCTGCCGTTCCTTCAGGTTCACATGGCAGTTCGTGAGAATCTTCTCGCGATGGCGGAATGCGGGTCTGCGATAAAAAGATTTCGCAATGCGCCCGGTGCGCACCTGCTGGCGGTGCTTGTCCTGCTGGGATTGAGTGCTCTGGTTCCCCTGTACTGGTTCCCCTGTACCAGGCACTTCTCAAACTGCAATTGCCTCCCAACAGCATTCTGTGGGACGTGATGCTGGTCACCATTGTCCTGACTCTGCCGGGACGAATTCTCACAGCCTGGGCCTGGCATCGAGGAAGCCAGCCCCGACAGGTCTGGCGCAGCTGGCGTTGGATCTGCGGAACGGCGATCATTGCGGCCACAGGCGGGTATGTGGGATTTCTCATGCTGGCCGCAAGCAGTGGTCAGTTGGGATCGCATGTGATCTGGCAACACCACGAACGCGTGTTGCCACTACCGTTTTGAAAGAAGTGGTTCTTCTCGGATTTTAGTGGCGACACGGGGAATTTCTGGGGAATTCGGAGTTGCGTTGATGGGTTCAAAGTTGCATTG
>JAYSPO010001740.1:0-4101 GCA_043722015.1 Candidatus Kuenenia sp.
GCTGAATGTCGTTGACCACTTCCTCGCGAATCCGCGGATCAAAAATTTCGTCCAGTCCATCCAGCAGCAGCACGACCCGAACGGGTTGTGCGAGCAGCCGCTCCAAAAAGCCTGCGGGGCCATTCGTGCCAGACCGGAGCTTCTTCCAGGAACCGCACAAATCCCTTCTGCCCTTCGCACTTCCACTGTCCGTACCGGCCGAGGTCGATCACCAGCGGAATTGGTTGCGCTTCCCAAGTTGCGCGATCGGCGATGCTGGACCAACGCAGGGCGAGGTATCGAATCAGTGATGACTTCCCGGAACCCGGGTCGCCCAGGATCTCCAGCACCCGCGGGCTGTACTGATGGCATTCCCGTGCCGATTGCGGAACGAAGACGGTCCACAATCGCACGCTGGAGTACGCGCCCGTCGAATCGACCATCTCGAGGTTGAGCTTTTCGAACCGCTTGAGCACCGCGGCCCGATAAAGTTCTGAATTGAATTCGGCCGGCAGTTCGCCCGCGATGGATGCTCGGCCGGAGGCTTTCATCTCCATCGCCCACGGCCGCGATGGATCGTTCAACCACAGATTGAGATCGTGATCGAAGACCCTGGCAAAACCATCGGGGCCGGGTATTCCGTGTAGAAGATCGGATCGTTGAGGTCGTGCATTCGCTTGCGGAATGCGAGGACTTTCTCCCATTGCTTTAATGCCTTACGAACTTCCTTGGGATCGGTAGGCATCGCCAAGGATTCGATCTTGCGGAAGAACCACTTGATCTCCGGAAAGCCGGTTTCATCATGGCATTGCTTCGCCCAGTTGAATTCTTCCTCCGTTCCCGATTCCGCCTTGCCGCTTGGCGAGCCGAATCGCTGAGCCATGATGCCAACGACCAAGGCCAACGAGCCTTTGAATTTCTCCTGCGTTTGTTGCGTGATCAATTCCTGAGGTCGGCCGATGCCGATCGTCGAAAAGTTTTCCCAGTCTATCAGCTCGAACTTGGCATTCCAAAGATGCGCCGTGTGGCGGTTGTAATCGTCAAAGAACCTCCGGACATGCTGCCGCTCGATATTCACGTCACCGGGCGACGCGAGGAACACGTGGTAGACATGCACAGGGACCGGCTTCAGGGACATCGGGGAGACTCCGCCAACTCCAGATCGCTGCTCCTGCCGAGCGTGCCGAGCCAGCCGAAGGTGTGCTTGAGCTTGTCCTTCAAAAAATCCTTGCGGTCATCGGTGAGAAGTTCTTCTCCGATCCTGCCAGGGACCAGCAGCAACAGCGGAGTTGTGATGGGGTCGAGCATGCTGATGGGGGTCCCGGAATGCGAAGTCTGTGAATTCCACGAATGCAGGGCGTTGCCTCGTACTGTTCAGCCACCCGCACTGTTGTGAGTAACCAAGACTGTCACTGTAAGGCGTTGCCGCAGAATAGCAAGTCTGGAAGCAAACGCAAGTCTATACTCCGCGCGGTCATGAATTAGACAATTGGCGAGCGGCATGCGTCAGCTTGCCGGTACAAAGACAAGGTACCGGAGGGCTCACGCCGCTCCGCTCGCCGGACTGATTTCTGCGACTCGCCAAGGAACTGAAATTACTCGTGATGCGGCGATTCGGAACGAGACGATATCGGTTTAACACTGCCAAGCGTCATGTGCACCTGCTGTTCCACCATGGTGCGATACTTGCCGCCGAGTTCCATCAGTTCGTAATGGGTTCCTGTCTGCAGAATTCGACCGTTTTCAACCACCACAATCAGATCCGCGCCGGCAATCGTGCTCAATCGATGAGCGATCACGAAACTTGTGCGACCCTTCATCAGGCGTCCCAGGCTTTGCTGAATGAGCTGCTCACTCTCCGTATCGAGGTTACTTGTCGCCTCATCCAGAATCAGCAGCTTCGGATCCGCGAGCACGGCCCGCGCGATCGCCAGTCGCTGGCGCTGCCCGCCGCTCAGACGCACGCCACGCTCGCCGATCAGGGAGTTCATGCCGTCCGGAAGCCGGTCAATGAACTCGAGCGCATTGGCAACTTCCGCAGCGCCGCGAATCTCGTCGGATGTGGCCTGCTTTCGGGAATAAGCGATGTTCTGCGCGATTGTGCCGTCGAACAGAAACACATCCTGCTCGACCACTCCCAGCAGTGCGCGAAAGGACTCCACGTCGTAGTCTCTCAAATCGCGACCATCCAGTGTGACCCGTCCCTGTGTTGGATCATAGAACCGTGCCACAAGATTGCAGAGAGTCGTTTTCCCGGCACCACTCGGACCAACCAACGCCACGGTTTGACCAGCCCTGACGTTCAGGCGAACGTCGTGGAGCGCGGCTGTTTGTGTTCCGGGATAAAGAAACGTGACGTCTTCGAATGCCATGTCACCGTGAATGCTGCTGCGGTCTGCACGAACGCTGTCCGGTGTCGATTCCATTTCGCGGGGTTCTTCGAGCAGATCAAGAATACGATCCAGGCCGCTGAGACTGTTCTGAAGCTGTGTCGCACTCGACGCGAGCGCGGCCAGCGGTTCCAGCAGCATCAGCAGGTAGACCAGAAACATCATCAGGTCACCCATCGACATGTGTCCGCTGATGACGCGCGAACCGCCGTAGAACAGCAGCCCGGCACTGGCAATCGGAATCAACGTTTCCCAAACCATCTCCACGACCCGCATCCACCACCAGGCATACAGTTCCTGGCGAGCCATGAGATTGTTTTCTTCGGAGAAGCGTACGGCTTCGCGTTTTTGCCGACTGAACGCACGGACAATACGCATTCCCGCGAATGTCTCCGCTGCACCGGCATCGATCGATTCACGTTGCTTGCGGATGGCACGAAATTGCGGACGGATACTGTTAATCCACGCGCGGTGTGTGATAAATACGGTCGGCAGTAAGATCAGTGCGCCCAGCAGCAGCGTCCAGTCAACCCATGCGAGCACGGCCAGACTTCCCAGTAACTGAATGACGGCGCGCCATGGGTTATACAGCATCCCGAACACAAGTTCACCGACACTGCCGCCGTCTTCGCGGAGCACAGACGCCACACCGCCGGATCGCAGTTCGTGAACTCGATGCAGCGGAAGTCTGACCGCGTGATCGAAGACCCGGCGACGAACGGCCAACTGGATCTGCTTCGAGATTTTTGTCGCGTACCAACGCCCCTGAATATGGATCACAATCTTGAGCAGTGATACGATCACGACGACTATCACCGCTGCTCCCAAAATTCGCATCGGTGTGGTCAAAGTCGGAAACGACTGGCTGATCCATCCTGGCAACGGCTTTCCGTCCAGGGCATAGTCGATCACAAACTTTGTTCCCGCGGGAGGCAACAGCCCGAGGACTGTGGATGCGGTCACGGTCAGCATCGCGAAAATCACCTGGCGACGATAGGGCGTCAGCAATCCGAAAAATCGCAGAACCAGTTGCCACGATGAGCGAACTCGATCCTTCGCTGCGCGCGAGTCGCCGGTGGAATGGATGCTGCCTTTCGGAAGCTGCTTCTGCTTGACCTTGCTTCGGTACGCATCAAAACGCTGTCGGCTGCCGCTGGATTGTGGCAGGCTGGGCTTTTGCTGGACGCTGTCTGCTGGCGTTTGCGGATCTGGTTTCGATTTCATCATGGCCCATTGTAAGCCATGGTCGGATTCGGTCGAGAGTTGTCGGGCCGATTCCGGGAACTCGGGCAACGTCTTCGATCGAAGAAAATCGCCCGTTCAGACTGCGATACGCCACAATCCGCTGAGCCAGCGAAGGCCCGATGCCTTCCAGTTGCATCCAGTCCACCCAGATCGATTCGTTGACATTCACACGAAAATTGGCCTGAAACTCGGAACCTCGCTGCAGTAACAAAGGATCCGGACGGCGAGTGGCAACCACAATCCATTCAATGACCAACCATAACAAAAGGGCGGACATCAAAACGGTCATGATGTGGCGATCTTGCGGCCGGAACCCCAGAACAACTCGCGATTCTGCCTGTGTAGTTGCGTCAGGGACGACAGGTTTGCCAGACAGAGCAGCATCCGGCGGGAGCGGCTGATCAGTGCTGTCCGTCAACTTCGATCTCCTGCATGAAAGGACCTCCGGCGAGCCGAACGCCGTTGAAATAAGGGCGTTGTAATAAAC
>JAYSPO010001741.1:0-3065 GCA_043722015.1 Candidatus Kuenenia sp.
TCAAGGTGGAGCCTTTTCGGAACGAAAAGCAGCAGAGAGCCCGCATCGCGCGGCGAACGGACCTTGACGCCGTGATACAATGAAAAATCACGACGGCGGCTACCTTCCACTTGCTTGGAAGGGGCGGGGGCTGTCTTGCGGCGGCTGTGTTAGGGGGTGTCGCTGCGGACTGTTAGCCTTTGAACAGACCTACCGGCGCTGCACCCTGAATTACCGCTGAAGCTCCGTGATCGACCCCAAGAAACCCTCCGGAAAGGGAATTATCGTAACCATCGATAGGAGACCACGACGTAATAGTCTGACATACCGCAATTCCTATATCCCAATTTGAGTACGACAAATCCAATAACGCAACTTGCGCGATGAGCAGAACTGAGGTACGGTGTACTGGTGAAAGATGTCACCAGCAACAATTTTGGAGTCCTGATTGCCTACCTTGTTCCAGGGGCGACCGCACTCTGGGGACTGAGCTCCTTCTCACCATCCTTGCGAGCCTGGTTTGCAGCAACCCCGAGTGACGCACCGACAATCAGCGGCTTCCTGTACCTCACTGTGGCATCGCTGGCTGTCGGCATGACGGTCACGGCGATTCGCTGGGCCTGCGTGGATCTCGTCCATGCGGCAACGGGACTGACGGCCCCCGATCTGGATTTCTCACAGCTTCCCGGCAAAGTGGATGCTTTCAACCTCCTTATTGAAATCCACTACCGGCACTACCAGTTTTATTCGAACATGTTTGTAGCCAGCGCCATCACCTGGATTTGCCATCGAATCAGCATCCAGCCCCAGTGCAAGATCAGCTGGACCGATCCAGGATTCCTGCTTGTTGAAGCAACTTTTTTCCTGACCTCCCGCGACACCCTCAGAAAATATCACGAGCGAACTCAGCAGTTGCTTTCAGCCCAGCCACGAGCGGCGACTGGGACACTTGAAGAATAATCACGAGGCAAGGCTATTCGCCGACGGAACCTTCCGAGAGCTCGCCCTTGGAAAATCGTTCCACGTCACGGAAGAGTTTACTCATCGGAATCTCTAGTGCTTCGGCGACTTGGCTGGCGATGGCGATACTGACCTGAACGCGGCCTCGCTCAATGGAACTGGCATATGTGCGGTGAATTCCAGCTTTGTGCGCAAACGCTTCCTGCGATATGCCAAGCCGTTTCCGGTGGAATTTCACAGCGTGCGCAAAATGTCGCTCGATATCATCCATACAAATATTCTCACAAGACATTGACGATCGTGCGACAGATGTTAGAATGGCACTCGATCGTCTACTATGTTGTGGGCGAATCACATTGGTTCGACACTATTTGGAAAGGCACAACAATCATGGCCAACGGCGGAAGCCATCACCCTCACAAACCCAGCAAGCCTCAGCAGGAGCCAACTCAGCCACCCAAGGCCGAGACCAAAAAATCCTGAGGCCTCACGACCATGAACCGCATCGATGCCCACGGCCTGAAGTTTCAAGACGAAGCTTCAGGCCGTTTTTGTTACGTTGCGTACCGTGTCCGCAACTTGTCACGCCACAAGAGTTCAATACCGGGATGCAGAGCGAGACGTAGGTGTGGCGGAAGCCATGTGTGTGATCGACAGCCCATGCATGCCGATCGACAACGTAACCGATGATTCCATCGTCGCCCCCAACCGGACAAACGGCCCCCGATCTGGATTTCTCACAGTTTCCCGGCAAAGTAGATGCCTTCAACCTGCTGATTGAAATCCACTACCGGCACGACCAGCTTTACTCGAACAGGTTCGTGGCCACCATAATCACGTATTTCCGCCATCGAATCAGCATCCAGCCCACCTGCCAGATCAACTGGACCGATCCCGAATTCATCGTCGTCGAAGCGATATTTTTCCTGACTTCCCGCGACACCTTCAGAAAATACTACCAGCGTACAGGGCGTGTGTTTTAGGGCCAGCCACGAGCTACTACCGAGACGCTTGAAGAATAGTCGCAAGGCAAGGCTGTTCGCCGACAGAACCTTCAGTCAGCTCGCCTATGGAAAATCGTTCCATATCACGGAAGAGTTTACTCCTCGGAATCTCCATCGCTTCGGCAACCTGGCTGGAAATCGCAATGCTGACCTGAATGCGGCAGCGCTCGAAGAGACTGGCGAAAGTGCAGTAAATTTGAGCCTCTTGGGCGAAGCACTTTGGATTCACACTCTTTGGAAAGACACTTCACATGGCCAACGGCGGAAGTCATCACCTTCACAGACCCAGCATACCTCAGCAGGAGCCACCTCAGCCACCCAAACGCAGAACATGAATCGATCGCTTTCCTGCAACTTGAAACTGGTAAAACTGAATTTATCGACGCACGGAACTGGAAGAACTTGTCTTGCTGAGTTCAATCTCTGTAGATTGACAAGCCGCCCAGCCACAAGATACGCTTCAGGGCGAATCAGCGTTCATCTCCATACCTTTGTTAAAAAGTATGTTGGGCATGGGCAGCAACAACCTCCAGGATTCGTCTGATCCATTGACAGATGTTGACATCAGGTCGTTGACAGACCTTGGTGAAGACGCTGAAAGCGTGATCCCGTCCTGGGCAAAGATCCTGAACCGGCGGCTACTTGATGCTGACGGACTTGACGTGGACACGCTACCCAAGAATGTGGCACCGTTTCGAATCGCGATCGTCAGTCTGCTGTTCAACTGGCCGTCCACTGGTGGCGGCATCGTCCATACGGCGGAACTGGCACAGTTTCTGTCGCTCGACGGTTACGAAGTCTGCCACTTCTTCGCGGTCTACGAGCCTTGGTCTGTCGGCAACGTCACTGAATCACTGACTTACAACTCCTGCGCCATCCAGTTTGATGAGCAGAGCTGGAATCGCGACGGAATTCACACGGCCTTCCAAAAAGCCGTGGATTCATTTCACCCGGGTACGGTGATTGTGACTGACAGCTGGAATTCAAAGGGTTTGCTGGCCTCGGCGGTATCCCGTCACCCCTACTTTCTCCGGCTGGCAGCGATGGAATGCATTTGCCCGCTGAACAATGTGCGCCTGCTGGCAGACCGTGAATCAGGGATTCGACAATGTCGGAAGTCGC
>JAYSPO010001742.1:0-1800 GCA_043722015.1 Candidatus Kuenenia sp.
CCCAATCCACGACAACAAGGATTGAAACATCGCCTCAGAGCAACGCCGTTAAGGATTTTTAGGCTGGAAAAAGCTGGGGTTGCGGAAAAACGGGGGATATGAAAAAAGCCAGACTCCCGCATGTGGCGTGCGGACTAAGAAGGATTCAGTCCAGGAAGGAGTCTGGCTTAAATGTCACGGAAGAACAAAGCGACGGTGTCGTCGAACACGGAAAAGAAATCTCAAAAATTCACACATGGCGATTTGCTCAGGAGGGCGCTCATGTGGGTCTTCAACGACGACATGTTCGCCGACATTTCGTTGCATGGCAATATCAAATGGAAACCGAAACAGCTTGTCATTCTGGCCGTGCTGTGGGTGTGGTCCGGCCGAAGCACGCTGACTCGGGCATTTGACCATGCGCGGCGATTGTCGCGTGTGATGTTTGGCTGGGTTGCGGTCACCACCTATCAGGGGCTCACGGGAGCGTTAAAGAAATGGTCGTGCAAACTTCTGCCATGCACACGATCGCGCCTTCAGGAACTCATGCAGGACGTCAGCAAAGACCATTGGCAGGTCGGTTTATGGGTGGCGCTGGCGGTCGATGGATCTCGGGTCAGCACGCCGCGCACTCGGAGCAACGAGAATGCCTTCGCCACAAAAAATTATGGCAAGGGCAAGAAGGCAAGATCGCGGCAGAATTGGAAGGACAAACAGAAGCGAAGCAAGAAACTGTCCGCTCCGGTGAAGCCTCAGATGTGGATCACTTTGATCTGGCACATGAGGCTGCGGATGCCGTGGACATGGAAAACCGGCGCGTCCACGTCGAGCGAAAGGCAACATCTGATGGACATGCTGAAAACAGAGAAATTCCCGGAAAACACGCTATTTTGCGGTGATGCGGGCTTTGTGGGATACGAATTCTGGAACGCCATTCTGAACGACGGCCACCATTTTCTGGTTCGCGTCGGAGCGAACGTGCGTCTGTTGAAGAACTTTGGCTACGCTCGTGAACGTAACGGAATTGTCTGCGTATGGCCGGATGCTGCAATGCGCAGGCATCAACCGCCGCTTGTCCTGCGGCTGATTCAAATCAAGAACGAACGCGGTACGATGAGTCTGGTGACGAGCGTGTTGAGTCCCCGGAAACTTTCAAATGCTCAGATCGGGAAACTGTATGCGATGCGTTGGGGAATCGAACTTCAGTTCCGCTCGTTCAAGCAGACATTCGGTCGCAGCACGTTGCACAGTCGTACGGCGGAATGCTGCGATGTGGAACTGGACTGGTCACTGGTGGGATTGTGGATCGTTCAATTGTTCGCGGTGAAGGAACAAATCAAGATCGATCGACCACCAGAGAATTCGAGCGTCTCGCTGAGTCTGGCGATCATCCAGGACACGATGGACATGTGCCACGAGACGGCACTGGACGGCAGTGTCCTGAGTCGCCAGTTGAGCGACGCCGTCCAGGATGACTACGTTCGCACAAGCAGCAAGACCGCTCGCTACAAACCCAACAAAAAAGACAAACCATCGGCCCAGAACCCCATCGTCATCAAAGCCAACGCCAAACAAAAACAAGCATTCAGCCAACTAAATTCCTCACCCTACATTTTTCCTTAACGGCGTTGGCCTCAGAGGGTGATTTAATCGGCTGGAAAAAAGTCTTTGAACCCAATCCACGACAACAAGGATTGAAACATCTCCGAGCCATTTCTGTATCGATTCCAGCAGCCCAGTCTTTGAACCCAATCCACGACAACAAGGATTGAAACCCCGAGGCCTCCGCGCGATGCGGGATCCCATTCCTGGTCTTTGAAC
>JAYSPO010001743.1:0-9319 GCA_043722015.1 Candidatus Kuenenia sp.
CTCTGCCTGAAAGCGCGCATGACGGTGAAACATTTCAGAGAATTTGTGACGATGGTTAAATAGCTGAATCTGTTGCTTTTCGCGCCCTGAAAATCACGGCAGTCATTGCTACTGACTGTCTTCCTGTCACACACCCGACAATTGAACGCTGTCTCCTGTCATGGCGAGTCCCTTCGCTTCCGACAGCGAAATCCTGCGCAGGTGTGGTCGATCGGATCAGGCTCCTGGCATGAAATCATTTCATCAGGAAACGATTAGCCTCAGGTTTCACGGAGTCGGGCTAAACGGAATGGATGCCACTGAACTTGTTTCAGGAATAATGCTGCAAATGTATCGCGTGCTGCAGACTGCACGCACATCTCAGCGTTTGTCTGAAAATCCAAATCTGCCTGTCTCAGCCCAGTAGAGGTTTCCCCCCGATGCCGCGTATTCGCAAAGTTCAATCATCCGGTAAACGTAATTTCCTCGCGTTGTGTGCTTCTGCAGTAAGCCTCGGCGCGATTTGTTGCAGCTTTGATCCCGTCCCGGCTGGGGAAGACGTTCAGCTGACTCGTGTGAATTCAAATGTCGCCGCTGCTGAAAACATTTCCGATGTCCCGCTTCCTCCGGGCCTTCAGGCCAGCCCTTCAGATTCTGTGAGTCCGGTTCAGTCGAGCGGCGCAGTGCAGACCGTCAGCAGCGTCGGCCTGAATGACAACGACGCGATCAAATTCTCACTGCTGCTGCTGAAAGACGGCGGACGCTTCATCGACAACATCGACAACTACCGCGTTATCTTTGAAAAACGGGAACGCATCAAAGGCGACATCGGTGCACTGGAAACCATGGACCTGAAAGTCCGTCATGCTCCAAACTTCAGCGTCTATATGAAATGGAAAACCGGGGACGCCGGACGACAGTTGCTGTACAATGAAGAATACGATGACAAGCAGATGGTCGTGAAACTTGGTGGCCTGAAAGGGCGAATTCTGCCTGCGTTGAAACTTGATCCGCTCGGTTCCGAAGCCCAGGCTGGAGCACGCTACCCGGTCACTGAAGTTGGGATCTCCGGCATGATTCGACAGATGATTGTGCATCGCGAGAATGACCTGAACCACGGGCACGGCGTGGATTGCATCCGACTGGCAAATGAGGTCTTTGACGAACGCGAGTGTTACTGCTTCAAATACGAATACAGCGAACCGAAATTCAATACCTTGTACCGTAAAAGTCTCGTCCTGATGGACACACGTTACCACGTGCCGCTCAAGGTGGTGAATTACACCTGGAGCGATAACGCCGAGGGGATGACTCCGGAACAGCTCGACGAAATGACGATGATCGAAGACTATGCGTTTCGGCAACTGGACATGGGTGCCAAACTCGTCGCTGAAGACTTCAGCCGCGACAATCCTGCGTATCGCATGTAAATCAATCAGCCAACCTGAACATCCGAAGTCGCGACCAGCAATGGTCGCGACTTCTTTTGTGATGGCCGAACGTTCAGATGTACGACGGAAATTCATGTCCGTCAGATAGCCATGAAACTCTGCCGAAGTTGAGGTTATTGTGCCTCGACAGCCGTTCGATAATGCGACGGTCCCCGGCCAATACCTCGAACATGAATGTCCAGGCTACAGGAATCGCAGCGTTCGACCAGGCTTCAGGAACTCGGGCTGTCAGTTGCGTGACACAAATTCGTCGGTATTGAACAGAGTACGTGCGACGCTGGTCCACGCGGCAAGTTCAGCGGACGAGGGCGTCGTGTCTGACTGACCCACAAAGCTTCCGGCATCTGCGGGATTGGATGTGAAGCGCGAAAGTTCGCGACTGTGAAAGTTCAGCAACAATTCCAGTTCCGCCTTGTCCGGTGTGCGCGTCAGGCACAGACGAAACATCTCGACGCAGCGATCCGTGTCGGACATTAAGGCCTCAGTGTTCAGAATTCGCTGAGCAAGTCCCTGCGCTAGTTCCGTAAACACCGGATCATTCGCGACGGTGAGCGACTGCAGCGGCGTATTGGAACGCACACGCATCGTGCAGACGGTGCTGAAGTCCGGTGCGTCAAACGTCGACAGCAAAGGGTACGGCGCGCTGCGATAAAACGTGGTGTACATCGTGCGGCGATAGCGTTCGGTGCCGGTACTCGTTGGCCAGTCTTTCTTGTTCTGAGTGAAATCATAGATGCCCTCCGGTTGCGGCAGAAAATTTCCCGGACCGCCGACCTTCTCCGAAAGCAATCCCGCCGCTGAAACGGCCATGTCACGCACGATCTCGGCATCGACACGAATCCGATTCTGTCTCGACAACAATCGATTGCCCGGATCGATCGTCGCAAGTCTCGCGTCCGAGTCCGGATTTCGCTCCGAAGTCTGCTGGTATGTAGCTGACGTCACGATCAGGCGATGCAGGTGTTTGAGCGACCAGCCGCTTTCCATGAATTCCGCCGCCAGCCAGTCCAGCAGTTCCGGATGGGACGGTGGGCTGCCCTGAAATCCAAAATCGTTTTCGGTCTCAACCAGCCCACGACCAAAATACCGCGCCCAGATGCGATTTACCGTGACCCGCGCCGTGAGCGGATTGTCCTGCGACACCAGCCACTGCGCCAGATCCAGTCGATTGGAAAACGCCGGTTTTGATTCCGCGATATTCAGTGATGCCGGAACCCCCAGCGCCAGCGCGCCGTGTTCGCGATCCGGATGCAGAAAATCTCCGCGCGTGAGTACGTATGTCTCCGGCGGCTTCTCAAGATCTTTGATGACCATTTGTCGGACGGCGCTGCCTTTGCCCGGTAGCAGAGTCTCCAGTTCACTGATGCGACGTTTGATTTCCGCCAGCCGCACCATCGACTCACCGCCGGGCGAATCGATCACGACGGAGGCCGTGGACAGATCCAGGGCAAAATGCCCGATGAGATAGTTCATGTTCAGTTCATGCCTGAGCACGACCAAAAGTGGCTCGGCCGACAACGTCAAAGGCTGAGCGAGTCGAAAGATGGCTTCGTGCGGAGCATTCATTTTCACCCCGAGTGCGACCTGTGCGCCGTTGACATTGATCGCCCAGCCGGTGTTGGCCTTGTCGTCGATCGCGTTGTCCACCGGATAATCCGGCTGACTGTGATCGGCCCAGGCCTGCACAAAACGCGACTCGGCACTGCCCAACTTCAGCGCGATGTCAGTCAGGATGAAGTTGCCGTTTCCCGCTGTGCCAGGACCATTGGACGGAAGGCTGGGATGCGTCAGAGTCCGCAGTCGCACGGCAGTGATCGGGCCTGCAGGTCCGTCAGTTTTGGGAAGCTCGACAGTCACAGACAGGCTGTCATTCGCGGCCGGATCTGACTTCACCAGCAACGAGTCATCCTCTGTAATTTTCAGGATTGAACTGCCTGAAGCTCTGACGGCCGTGACTTTCGCCGCCTGCCAGTTCCATGGAAGTGAGGAGAGTAATGGTTGATCGGGCGCGTTCTTCTCAACTGCTGCCTTTTCCTGTTGCAGGTCCTGCAATTCCTTCAGATGCAGTTGCAACGCCTCGTTCCAGCCGAACATTTCGTCTTCGCGAACCTCGACAGTCTCTCCGACGTTATTTGTGTCCGCAGCACTATTGAAGAAGGCGTAGAGTTGGTAGTACTCGTCATGGCTGATCGGGTCGAATTTGTGCGAGTGGCACTGGGCACATCCGATCGAGAGCCCCAGCCAGACAGACCCCGTTGTGTTGACTCGATCAATCAGGGCTTCGTGTCGAAATTGATCGGGCTTCACACCACCTTCTTCGTTGATCATCGTATTGCGGTGAAAGGCGGTCGCGACTTTCCCGGACTTCGTGGCGTCGGGCAGGAGATCGCCGGCAAGTTGCTGGATCGTAAACTGATCGAACGGCATGTCCGTATTAATTGCATGGATGACCCAGTCACGATAAGGCCACATCACACGCGGACTGTCGATCGTGTAGCCGTTGGAATCTGCATACCGCGCCTGGTCCAGCCAATGACGCCCCCAGCGTTCGCCGTAATGAGGGTTGCTCAGCACACGATCCACGAGTTTCTCGAAAGCATCCGGTGATGCGTCCTGCAGAAACTGATCAGTTTCAGCCACCGTCGGCAGCAGTCCCAGCAGATCCTGATAAAGACGACGAATCAATACGGCTTTGTCAGCCTGCGGAGCTGGATGCAGGGATTCAGCAAGCAGTCGCTGCAGCATGAACGTGTCAATTTCGTTGCGGCACCATGTGGCATCCGGCAGCGTCGGTGTTTGAGGCCGCCCGACTCTTTGAAAAGCCCAGTGCTCTTCATAATCCGCGCCTTCGGTGATCCATTGCGTCAGAATTGCGATCTGCTTTTCCGACAGCGGTTTGTTGGCACTCGCTGGTGGCATGTGTTGGTCAGGGTCATGTGACGTAATGCGAGCGACAATCGAACTTTCGTCCACCTGTTTCGGCACAATCGCCTGCATTTCGACCGCCACACTCCGCACGTCCAGCCGCAGATCAGCTTTCCGCGCGTCGGCATCTTCTCCATGACACTGAAAGCAGTGATTCGACAGAATTGGCCGCACATCGCGATTGAAGTCAAGCGATCCCTTGACCGCCGCGGCCGAGTCCTGTCCCGGCAACTGCGCAGTATGACTCAGCACGCACATCGCCAGGAGGCTTGTTCGAACAGCGTATTTCATGGGAATCCTGTGCAAGGATGCTGACGAGGAGATCGTTGATTCCGGGGCAAATCAATTTGCCCCGAGTTTCCCCGGATTTTCCGTCATTGTCCGTGATTACCGCCGTCTTTCAACCCTCAGTGTCCGGGTTGCAATTCTTTGGCATAATATCGTTTAACCGCGTGGGCAACGCCCCGCGATTGGCAGCGAAGCGCGGCCCGCTGGGCACGCGCTTAAACGAAGAAACTTCTGCACTGGTGCTGACGTGCGGATCGCTTCATCCAGCATGAATCTGGTCGCTCCCCGGATTTTCATCAAGTGGCAATCGGATACACTGGACCGGGAATCAAGGTTGATCTCCGTGGGCGAATGCTCATGAAAAGTCTGTTCGTCACACCTCATCGAAATGTCAACTCGTGACCGCACCAAACAGTGATGAATCGTTTGCCATCGAACCTGTGCCGCACAGACCAGAGTCACCGCAGCCGGAATCGAAGCTCGATAAGGGGCTGGGGCTGCCGCAGGCCTTTGCTCTGAATGTGTCAAATATGGTTGGGATCGGGCCGTTTATTACCATCCCGGGATTCATTGCTGCAATGAATGGGCCTCAGGCTTTGATTGCCTGGGTCATTGCAGCAATCCTCGTCATCTGCGACGGGCTGGTCTGGAGCGAACTTGGCGCGGCAATGCCCGGGAGCGGCGGAACCTATCATTTTTTGCGAGAGATTTTTGGAAAAAACAGTTCGCGTTGGGGGCAGATGCTGCCTTTTCTTTTTGTCTGGCAGTTTCTGATCAGTGGGACCATGGAGGTGGCATCCGGTTACATCGGGGCCATGCCGTACGTAGAGTATATCTGGCCAGATCTTTCTGAGACTCTGGCCGCCTGGCATGTCCCTGGCGGCACAAGCACTCTTGCAGCCTGCAGTGTCTTAATTGTTACCTGGTTGTTGTCGCGTCAGATCCGTTTTGTCGGCTGGGTCGGAATAATACTTTGTACCGGAACGCTGCTTACGGTCGTCACGGTTGTTGTTTCCGGACTGACGCATTTCAACTCCGCCCTGCTCACGTTGCCGGCTGACGCTTTTCAGATCAACGGTGCATGGATCAACGGTCTCGGGGCAGCCATGCTGATCGCAGTTTATGACTATCTTGGATACTACAATATTTGCCATCTTGGTGAAGAAGTCCACAATCCTGGCAAGACAATCCCTCGTGCTGTGATTTCATCGGTTGTGTTTGTGGCCATTGTGTACCTCACCATGAACATCTCCATCATGGCAGTTGTCCCGTGGCAGCAGGCAATGAAGTCCAACCAGATCGCGGCACTGTTCATGGAAACACTCTACGGTCGAAAAGTGGCGGTGATCTTCACCGGGATGATCCTGTGGACGGTGCTCGCCTGCATGTTTGCGATTTCGCTGGGATATTCCCGAATCCCGTACGCGGCGGCCAGAAATGGCGACTTCCTGAAGATCTTTGGCTACATGCATCCCACAAAGCGTTACCCGGTCGTGTCGCTCTGGACTTTGGGGGTTCTGACCGCAGTTTTTTGTTACCTTTCGCTGCAGACGGTTATCGAATCCGCAGTCACGGTTCGGATTCTGATTCAGTTTGTGGCCCAGATTGGCGCGTTGCACGTGATGCGTACGAGGCGGCCCGATATTCCGATGCCATTTCGCATGTGGTGTTATCCCATCCCCAGCCTGATCGCGCTGGTCGGATGGCTGTTTGTTCTGGGAACTCGCTGGCAATTGCTTTGGGCCACGGCGTTGGTCATTGTTTCCGGTGCAGTCGTCTACTTCATCGC
This sequence comes from Candidatus Kuenenia sp., assembly GCA_043722015.1. Classification (GTDB taxonomy): domain Bacteria; phylum Planctomycetota; class Planctomycetia; order Planctomycetales; family Planctomycetaceae; genus SXXK01. The sequence goes on from JAYSPO010001743.1 coordinate 6,433, forward strand.
CAAAGGAACGCTGCAGACACGCAAGACCTTTGACTGAGACATTTTGATCCGACCTTTCGAGTATCCTGAGCTCGCACGCAGTTTCCGCAGTACTTTGTGCCTTTCGGCGAATGTTTATCGCCTACCAGTGGCGAATCTGTCGGGGACAGGCATTGAATCTTTGCCTTTTGTTTGGCGGTTAGTTACTCTGTGGTGGCCTCGCTGCGGCTTGGGACTTGAAGGTCAATCCTGACTCGCGGGTTCTAAAGATGCAGCACATACCCTCCTGAACATTATCCTTCCTACAGTCGATTGGTGATCAGCATGCGTTTCAGCCTGCTTCCCGCTGTCGTTTTGACACTTTCATTTGGCATCGAGGTTGGCCGTTCTTTGCCTGCGATCGCTCAGGATGAAAAGCCTCCTGAGAAGTCTGTCAGCTACTACCGATCTGTGCGACCGATCCTGCAGCGACAGTGTTCGGGATGTCATTTTCCCGGCAAGCTGGAAGGTAAGCTTTCTGTGCTGAGCGTTGCTGAACTCCTCAAGGGCGGTGAAGCTGGCGCGGCGGTTGTTCCGGCAAAACCAGACGAAAGCAAACTCGTCGAATACATCTCGGGTGATGATCCTAAAATGCCGCTCAGCGGTGATCCATTGTCAGCCGAAGCCGTGTTTACGATTCGTACCTGGATCACGCAGGGCGCAATTGATGATTCGCCGCCGGATGTTGGCGTGGTGATCACTGCGGAAAATCCACCCGTCTATTCCACGCCACCGGTCGTGACCTCGATGGACTATTCACCGGACGGCAAGTTACTGGCAGTCTCAGGATATCATGAAGTCCTCATTCATACGCTCGACGGCAGTGTCCCGCCGAAGCGCCTGATTGGTCGTTCGCAGCGAATCGAATCCTTGTCGTTCTCACCCAACGGACAAGTCCTGGCAGTCGCTGGCGGCACACCGGCATTGTTTGGTGAACTGCAGTTGTGGAACGTTGCGGAAGGTAAGCTGCTGCATTCCACCACCCTTGCTCTCGACACATTGTTCGGACTCTCGTTCAACAGCGACGGCACGCTGGTTGCCTTCGGCGCTGCGGACAATCGTGTGCGAGTCGTCAAAGTAGAAACCGCTGAAGTGACCATGCGGATGGATGCTCATTCCGACTGGGTTCAGGGAACGACATTCTCTCTGAATAATGACCATGTGATCAGTGTGAGTCGGGACATGTCGATGAAACTCACGATCCTGGCCACCGGACAGTTTGTCGACAATATCACCAGTATCACGCCCGGCGCATTGAAGGGTGGACTTGTGGATGTGATTCGGCATCCGACCCGCGAAGAAGTGTTCGCCGTCGGTTCCGATGGCGAACCACGTCTCTACAAGATTTTTCGCGAGAAGGCACGCCAGATTAACGACGATTTTAATCTCATCCGAGCTTACTCAAAACTCCCCGGACGACTGTGCGACATGGATTTGTCTCCTTCCGGAAACAAGTTTATCGTCGGTTCCAGTACGGCGATTTCGGGTGCGGCCAGAGTTTATCTGACGGAAGATCCGACGAAGTTTGTGGATATTCCCGATGTGACAGCCCCGGTCTTTGCGGTCAGCTTTCGCCCGGATGAAATGCAGGTTGCGGTGTCCGGATTTGACGGCATGATCAAGCTGTGTCATGCGGAAACCGGAGCCGTTGAAAAGACTTTCCCGGCAGCCCCTTTGACCGCCGCACCACCGTCGGTCGCGACGGCAAGCGAATGAATTGTTTCAAATAGACTCGAAGACCAGGCCAACCGTTTCTCACGACTTCTTCCCCCACGAGACCACTCATGATGATCCTCGTCAATCAGACTTGCCGACTGGCCATGTACGCAGTAGCCGGCTTGCTGTTCGTCACCGTACCTTCCACTTCCGCTGACGAACAAAAACCTGTTCCGGGCAGTGCCGCAGCGGACCAGGCAGCTGGAACCGCCCCACCCGCAACTGATGACCCTTCAGCGGAAACTGCCAATGCCGCCGTGCGAACTTACGTGGGGCTGGAGGTTTACCCGACGGAGCTCACACTTTCCTCGATCCGCGATTCACGCCGCGTGATCGTGAAAGGCATCACTGCCGACGGACAGAAAATCGATGTCAGCAGCAAAGCCACCGTCACGACGCCGTCGCCGGTCTGTCGTGTGGATGCCGATGGCTATGTTGTGCCACTCACGGCAGGCGAAGGAACCATCATTGTCGAAGCTGTCGGGCACAAGCTGGAAATCCCGATTCATGTGACAACTGTCGATGCTGTTCCCGTCGATTTTATTCGCGACGTGAATCCGATTTTGAGCAAAGTGGGCTGCAATCAGGGGACATGTCACGGTTCGCAGGCAGGTAAGAACGGCTTCAAACTTTCACTGCGAGGATACGACTCTGTTTACGATTATCGAGCCTTTGTAGATGATGTCTCCGGTCGTCGCTTCAATCGGTCGGAACCCGCACAGAGTTTGATGCTGCTGAAGCCGACGCAGGGTGTCCCACATGAAGGAGGCTTCCTGTTCGACGAGCAATCGCGTTACTACAAGGTGCTGGAACAATGGATCGCTGAAGGCTGTCAGTACAAAGCCGATGCGGCACGAGTCGTGAGCATTGCGATCTATCCGCCGACTCCGATGCTGCAATTACGCCACGATCAGCAGCAGTTGATTGTGATCGCCACGTATGCCGACGGATCAACCCGCGATGTGACGCGGGAAGCTGTATTTGAAACCAGCAACTTCGAAGTGGCTACAGTTTCCAAACAGGGACTGATCAAGGCCGTTCAGCGTGGTGAGGCAGCCGCTCTGGTTCGCTTTGAAGGCAACTATGCCGCCTCGCCCGTTTCAATTCTGGGTAACCGCGACGGATACGAGTGGACGCCATCTCCGGAACAGAA
>JAYSPO010001744.1:0-3170 GCA_043722015.1 Candidatus Kuenenia sp.
AGACGTTTCAGATCATGCTGCCCGATGGCGAAGGCGACTCCCAGGACACCGGAAATCGAGCCGAGACACAACAGGATGCCACCCCATTCCACAGGTGGATGCGGAATCAGCGACGTGAAACTGATGATTCCAAAAATTCCCATCTTGATGATGACGCCCGACATCATCGCCGAAACGTGGCTGGGTGCGATCGCGTGAGCACTCGGCAGCCAGACGTGCAAGGGCATCAGGCCCGCTTTGATTCCGAAACCGAACAGGATCAGGACAAAGATCGCCGTGGTCATCCCGGGAGTCAGAACGCCCTCAGGCAATGGAGCCAGCGTGTAAGAGCCGCTCACCGCACGCAGCAAGCCGATCAACGCCATCAGCGCCATTGTCGCGACATGCGTGGCGACCAGACAAATCCACCCAGCCGCGCGCGCTTCGGACAAATGCTCCTCGGTCGTGACGAGGAAGAACGCAGATAATGCCATAATCTCCCAGCCGAAGAGAAACAATATCCCATTGCGCGCAATCACCAACAGGGCCATGCCAGCTGTTAAAAGTCCGTAGAACAATCGCAGCCGGCGGCCATTGTCCGAGTGCGCAGTCTGCTGCCAGTATTCCAGACCATAAATGCTCCCCAACAGCAACATCAGAAAAATGGGCGTCAGAAACACTGCGGAAAGTCCTCCCACAGCGACATGAAATTCTCCACCGGGAATTGACCACTGCCACACAATTGGCCGACTGTCTCCCGTCATCCGGAATACGCCGACGCCGGATAACCCGATTGCTGCGCCGATCACGGCGAGCAGAGTGGTCGCCTGTTGCCCGGTCATCGAACTGCGGCTCAACAGAAGTCCAGGGACGCCACTGGCCGCGACCAGGATGATCCCAAACATGACTAACCGCTCGCTCATGACAACCCTTACCCCCCTCACAAAGTGACCGTTACAACGCTGATGATCTGCTAACGCCAAAGCAGCAGGGCGACCACCATCACAAAAATATACAACAAATACGCCTGAAGTTTTCCCTGTTGGAAGATGCGGAACCAGGAGAATTTTTCCGCCGCATAGCGGAATGCCGGCAGCACAGCATCGTCAAACACGACGTCCGGAACGTGGCTGTGAAAATCCGTCCGTCCCGGAAACAATTCCAATTCTGCCGGGCGTTTTGTCTTTGGCCGAAGCACCCACGAGAACAGCCCGACCAGCATCTCCGCAAAGGATGAGGACGTGTACTGCATCCTGGGTGTTGGCGCAACATATCCGCAGCCCCAGGTCGGGCCAGTTTCCACAATACTCGTTCGCAGTCGCAGCCACAGCAGCAGACTCGTCAGACTCAACGCTGCGACCAACACGACGGCCATGGTGCTGATCCAGCCGAGTGGGGCTAATTCCAGCAGTTGCGTTCCGGCGTCGTTCAACTCGGGATCCCAGGCCGACACGCCTTGTGCGATCAGTGGTGTGATCCAGGTGGGGGCCAGACCGATCATGAAACAACCAGCGACCAGCACACTCATCGCTCCCAGCATGGGCGTGCTCGACTCGTGCGCGTGGCTCGCATCTATCGAGCGGGCCGTCCCCAGAAACACTACGCCGAACGCTTTCACAAAACACGCGACCGCCAATGCGCCGATCAAGGCTAACGCCGGAGCGGCAAACGCGGCTTCCTCATAGAGTGCCCCGCCTTCGAGTCCCAGAGTGCCAAACAGGCCCAGATAAATCAGAAACTCGCTGACAAACCCATTCAACGCAGGAAGACCGCAGACGGCCAGCGCTCCGATCAAAAAGTACAGGGCGGTGTGTGGCATCCGCTTCGCCAGCCCGCCGAGTCGATTGATATCACGGGTTTTGGCCCCGTGAATGATTGAGCCAGCACACATAAACAGCAGTCCTTTGAACAGTGCGTGATTCCAGATGTGCAACAAAGCCCCGCTCATTCCCAGAATCACCAATTCCGGGTGCCTCAACGATCTTCCGATCATGGCCAGGCCGATTCCGATGAAGATAATGCCGATATTTTCGATACTGCTGTATGCGAGCAGACGCTTGAGATCGTGTTGACCAATTGCAAATGCGATGCCCAGTACACCGGAAATCATTCCAAGGCCAAGCAGCGTGGCCCCCCATTCCACCGGCGGATGCGGCACCAGCGACGTGATGCGGAGGATTCCGTAAATCCCCATCTTAATGATGACGCCTGACATGATCGCCGAAACGTGACTGGGCGCATTCGCGTGAGCTCCCGGCAACCACACATGAAACGGCATGATTCCAGCCTTCAATCCGAATCCGACCACAGTCAGTGCGAAGATTGCGGTCGCCATACCATGCGACAGAGTGCCGTCGTGCAACGGAGTCAAAGTGAAAGAACCGCTCACCGCGTGCAGCAACGCGAACAGCGCAAACAGTGACACGGTCGCGAATTTCGTGGCGACCAGATACATCCAGCCCGCGGCGCGAATGTCCGACTTGTGATCTTCGGTCGTCACCAGAAAGAATGCAGACAGGGCCATGACTTCCCAGCCCAGCATAAACAGGATGCTGTTCCGCGCGATCACCATCAGAGCCATGCCAGCGGGAAGCAATCCGTAAAACAGCCGCAGCTTGCGACCATTCTGAGGATTCTCAGTCTGCTTCCAGTAACTCAGGCCGTAGATGCTGCCGAGCATCGACACCAGAAAAATGGGCACCAGAAACAATGCCGACAATCCATCCATGGCGACATGAAACTCGGCACCCGGGACTGCCCACGGCAGGATAATCGGCTGGCTGTCGCCTGTGGTCCAGAACTTCCCGACAGCAGCCAGTCCGAACATGGACGCGATGAATGCGAGTGCCGTCGCGATCCACTGTCCTGTGAGCGTCCTGCGACTCATGAAGAGCCCAGGGACTCCGCTCAGGGCGGCGATTATGATTCCGGCGAGGGCCAGTCGTTCACTCATAGAGTTACCTACCGTCCAGGTCCCCAGGATCTGTTTTGCCTTTATTCAGCAGAATCGATCGCAACGGGGAGATGTATCATAACTCCCCAAATAAAATGTTACGACTGATGGTCGCGGCAAGCGGGCTGTTGATTTATTGATTCTTGTAGGGTGTGTGCAGCGCTAGCGAAACACACCAGTTTCTCACGCTTTCCCCAAATGGTGCGTTGCGCTCCGCTTCACGCACCCTACAATTAAA
>JAYSPO010001745.1:0-3843 GCA_043722015.1 Candidatus Kuenenia sp.
CCAATGGAGGAAGCGAAGTTTCTGATATGGGAAGAAAATTCGGTCTGGCAACCCGTGATTGAGTTCGTTCAAAAGCCTGCGCAGAAAGAATGGATCATCACGGGCCGGATGATGCAAAACACGTTCGCCGCGAATGATCCCGACGAAGACCTGCAACAGACACGGCCACTCGCCGACATGATGTTGCTGACATCCGCTGGTCTCGCCGTTTTTCCGGAATCGCTGGCGTCTGTGCGACTTGGCGACAAAGAGGACTGGGTACGACTGCTGCAGCGAAAACCTGAACTTCGCGTCTCCTTTGATGATCATCAACTGTTCCTGAAACAGGTTCTGCAGACGCCAAAGTTGCTGCGGATGCCACTGCCTGCCGACTTCTGCCCTCAGCGGCAGAGCGTGACGTGCAAGCCTCGGCTGCGACTGCTGGCCACGGACAAACTGCCGCAGATGCTTCGGCACATGCGATACGTGTTCGGCGTTGTCGATTTTCTTTACGATGACTTTGCTGTGTCAGTTCGCAATCGACAGCAGGCCATCTGGAATGAAGCCTCATCTGAAGTTTTCTGGCGCGATACTTTCGTCGAGGCGGATCGTCTGAAGTCCATTGCCGGACTTGGTGGCCAATCCTTACCGGCATACTTCAACGCGCCGGAGATTGATGTTCAGTTCGTGAGCAGCCAGACCACTAATGTCGTTCGCAAGTTGATGGATCTTGGCTGGGATGTGGAAGCCGAAGGAGCACTGATCAAACGCCCAGGCAATTTTCGAATCGGTGTGACATCGGGACTCGACTGGTTTGAACTCAACGCCGACATGGATTTCGATGGTGCCACGGCGGCACTGCCGGCATTGCTGCAGGCCATCAAGTCTGGTGCGCACTTTGTGACACTGAGCGATGGCTCATGCGGCATGTTGCCGGAAGAATGGCTTCGCCGGTACGGTACGATCGCCAGCCTCGGAGAAATCAACGGAGATGCCATCCGCTTCAAACCATCTCAGGCCATGATCCTTGATGCGTTGCTTGACGCTCAGGAAAACGTCACCCGAGACCGTGGTTTCAAAGCCTATTGCAGGAAGTTGAAAGATTTCACCGGCATCAAACCCAAGGCACCTCCGCAGTCGTTTCAGGGGGAACTGCGAGATTATCAGAAGGAAGGGCTGAGCTGGCTGCATTTCCTCAATGATTTCCGTCTGGGCGGATGCCTGGCCGATGATATGGGACTCGGCAAAACCGTGCAGGTGTTGTCTCTGCTGGAAGCACGCCGAACACGACGGCTGAAGGCGGAAGAAACTCGACGGCCATCGCTGGTCGTCGTGCCGAAGAGTCTGATCTTCAACTGGACGAACGAAGCTGCTCGGTTTACGCCGAAACTGAAAGTCGTCAACTACACCGGGCTGCTGCGCCGCGGGCACGAATTGGCAGAGGCGGACGTCATTCTGACCACCTACGGAACATTGCGGCAGGACATTGTTGATCTCCAGAACAGGCAATTTGACTATGTCGTGCTGGATGAAGCTCAGGCGATTAAGAATTCGGATTCGCAGGCCGCCAAAGCGTGTCGACTGCTGAAGGCCGACCATCGACTGGCAATGACGGGAACTCCGGTCGAAAACCATTTGGGGGAGCTGTGGTCGTTGTTTGAATTCCTGAATCCCGGCATGCTCGGAGCCAGCAGCGCGTTTCAGAAACTGACGGCGGCGTCCAACAACGAAGACGACAAAATCGCTGCTCTGAACACGCTGTCGAAGGCTCTGCGTCCGTTCATGCTGCGACGAACCAAGCAACAGGTTCTGACAGAACTTCCCGGGAAGACCGAGCAGACTTTGTATTGCGAGATGCCGCCAAAACAACGCAAGCTGTACAACGAATTGCGGGATTATTACCGAGTCCAGTTGTCGTCAAAGATCAAGGAGGTGGGTCTGAAGCGATCGAAGATTCATGTCCTCGAAGCACTGCTCCGACTGCGCCAGGCGGCGTGTCATCAGGGCCTCATCGATTCCAAACGCCAGAACGAAGACAGCGCGAAGCTGGATGCGATTCTGGAACAACTGACTCAGGTTGCCGCAGACGGTCACAAAGCCCTGGTGTTTTCTCAATTCACCAGCCTGCTGGCGATCGTGAAGAAGAAACTGGACAAAGTCGGCATCCGGTACGAGTATCTCGATGGCAAATCCAACAAGCGACAGGAGATCGTTTCACGTTTTCAGAATGATGAAACGTGCCCGCTGTTTCTGATCAGCCTGAAGGCCGGCGGACACGGACTCAATCTCACCGCTGCGGATTACGTGTTTATCCTTGACCCATGGTGGAATCCCGCTGTGGAAGCTCAGGCCGTCGATCGAGCCCACCGCATCGGCCAGGACCGCCATGTGTTTGCGTATCGTTTGATTTGCAAAGACACGGTGGAGGAACGTATTCTGGAGATGCAGAAGGACAAGAAACTGCTCGCCGAATCCATCGTCTCCGCCGACGCCAGCCTGATCAGCTCACTGTCTGCCGAGGATCTGACGCTGCTGTTGAGCTGATGACGATTTCGAAACCAATATCAGCAACTGCGATGCTGTTGACTTGCGGCAGACATCCGGCGAGTTCTTCCAGGCGATGAACGTCGGAAGCTACCTGCCCGAACTGATCTGTTTCGACATGGTCATCGTCGATGCAACAACAATCGGCGAAATCACAGACCACGAAATTGGCAATTTGCTCAACTACCTGAAAGTAACCAACATGCAGGTCGGACTGTTGATCAACTTCAAGCACCCGAAGCTGGAAGTCAAATGCATCGTTCGGTGATGAATGCGACAGAACGTTTTTTCGCCACAGATGAACGCAGATGGACACAGATTTTGCGAAGCGTTGTTTTGGGTTAGTCTTCATCTGTGTTCATTGGCGTTCAGCTGTGGTTCGGCTTGATTGAGTTCGTTTGTTTCCCCACTTCTTGATGTGTGCGATTGAAGAAGTTTTTAGAATTCAAAAAAAGAGCCCGGCGTGAATTCACGCAGCGGCGCCAATTGTGTGACACCATCGTCGCGATTCAATGCGAGCGACAAGTCAGTGAATCAAGTCAGTGAATTCAGTATCTGTACCGCGATAACGCTACGCGGCGTCCAAAAAAATATTTTCAACAGTTTGGATGGCCCGAGTCTCGCCTCGGGTCTCGTGCGTGGAATGTATGTTCAATCGAAGTATTCGAATTCGATCCTCGTAACCTCCTGAGACGGCTGTCCGCCTTGAGCTTTACAATACATCGTCACAAACTCCGCACCAGTCATGTGTGGGAATCCTTCCAGCTTTGCTTCTCTATCGCCATACTCTGTTTGTTCCATTCTGGACAGTGGCTCCGTCCGCACACTGACCACTCTTATTTGTTCGCCAAACACGAATAGTCCTGTAAATACTTCACCTGTACGACGCAGGTCATTGACGTAAGCGTCCACAATATCGTCAGTCTTGAGAAACGTCCAGCCGGTGCGGCGAGTTACCGTCTGCGTTCGGTTTAGGATCTGATCCCTCGTCAACTTAAATCTCATCTGACGCGGCATCTCATTGTACTTTGCTAAAAAAGCAGTGCCTGAATTGCACACGATTCACTCATCTTAGACCTGTCGGTCGCTCTGCATCCGTACAACCCGAACTTTAGGTGATAACAAGACTCCCGAAAAATTCATCCAAAACGGCCCGTCCAGCAAATCCCTCTATGAAATCCGCTAGGTTTACCCTGACGCATCGAAGAAGATCAATGGGGGCAGGGTGTGCCGGGATAAACCGGTTTGGAATAGAGAATGAGAGTATCTTACGAAGAAGATTTAGCCAATAGCTTCGGCCTTCAGCGGAGGGACGATTCG
>JAYSPO010001746.1:0-4719 GCA_043722015.1 Candidatus Kuenenia sp.
TCATGCGCCGCACGGGAAATTGTTGCGTGATGGGTTGACCGGCAAAGAATAACAGCCGTTCGCCGGAAAGTGCATCCCCGATGCGGGACTGAGAGAAACTTTTCTTCGCTGGCATCGAGAAATCGCAATTCTCAAGGTTTGCGAGACTGCATGAGAAGCTGGGAGAAATGTCGTGTCCATTCCCGTTTTGCCGATTCATCAGGGACAGATTCGTCGGCTGCGTAAGGTTTCATTGTAACGGTGCAAGGTGAATCGCCGAAACAGATGATGAATCCTCAGTGGAATCATGCGCGGTTAACGTCATCAGGCGGAATCTGCCGGACACCGAGGTGGCTGACCTGGAGGTCAGCGTTGTGAACTCAACCTCAGCGTTACGAGTGGATTGTGCCATGAGGAAGCTAGCTTTTCCGCTGGCCTTGTTGATCGCGGGAGCGATTCAGGGCTGTGCCACGGGTCCGCAGTTTTTTGGACATACGGACAAGACCAGCTGCCACGAGCCTGGCTCAGACGAGTGGTGGGCTGAAAAAGCCCTGTTGCCGCCGGGCCAGCGTCAAGTGTGCAAAAAAGGCAAGATCTGGCCGGCGAGTCCTCGATCGACTGAGGCTCCCCAGCAGTTTTCGCATGTGTATCACAGTGAGCATTACTGGCCTCTCCCCTATGTCTGTCGGGATCGCCAGTCAGTTCATGATATGATGAACATGCAGGTATCGCTTGGATGGCAGGAAGAAACGACGATTTACAATCGTCACTTCGATCCGAACACCAATTCGCTGACACGTGCTGGTGAGTTGCATCTCGAACATATCGTGTACGTTGTTCCGCCGGAACGTCGAGCTGTCTATGTGCAATCCACCCACGATGCGGGGATGGATGCGGCGCGAATGGAAATTGTCAATGCGGCTGTCGCGTCTATTTCCAATGGGCAAATTGATATCCCCGTTACACTTCGCGAATGTCAGGAGCTCAGCCGCGCGGCTTCGGAGGTTCAAGCGATCAATTCGATGTACAATGGCAGCATGCCATCGCCTCGCCTCTCATCTGCGGGCGGAGCTGGCGGCGCGGCAGCTTCAGGCACAGGCACGCCGTAATTGTCGGTCAGCGGGAAGACTCTGTAATGATGAACGCAGTGGTTTCGGCCGCTGCGTTCTTTTGTCTGGGTCATGGAAAGTGTTAATACTGCCGCACGACGTCCGGCTCAGATATTGCCATCACGCACGAGAGCGGCGCATGAAAATGCCGGAATCCGTTGATCCTTGTTGATCGTGAAACAAGGAATCCGCTGGAGGCGCAATTTCTGCTGAAGTCGTCAATCTGCAGCGGACGAACTCAGAAAGGAACCCATGCGCACAGGGAGGTGCTGAATGATTCTTCGAAAATTGAATTTAGTGTTGGTCATTACAGGGCTGAGCTTCTGTTCCGGGTGTGCCATGAACGGAATGAAGCTGCCGCTTCGGGACAGACTGGCGTCCCTGGATTTCCGCAAGCGTGATTCGAGGGCTGCCTCGGACTCCGGACTCAGTCCGGAATTTCGTGAAGCACAGAAAGTCTTCAAAAAAGATCCTGAAGGAACACTGCTTGCCTGGGCGCGCTGGCAGGAAGATGTCGGCGAATATGGTGAAGCGCGCAAGAAATATCGCGAGCTTCTTGTCGCATATCCCGACAACATTGAAGCTCAGCTCGGTCTGGCGCGGATTGAACTTTCATGCGGTCGCATCCAGCAGGCGGAAGATATCCTCACCGAGGTTGCGAAACAACGTCCCACCAACGCCCCCGTGCGTCTGGAACTTGGCAGACTTTACACGCAGCAGGAAGACTGGCAGAAAGCCATTGCCGCATTTGAAGATGCATCCGCCATTGACCGGGACAACCAGGTTTGCCGATACGAGTTGGGTGTCGCATTCGCCCGCAGCCATCGATACGATCAGGCTTTGTCGCATCTGACCTACGCCGTCGGCGAATCTGCCGCTAACTACAACATCGGCTACGTTCTGCATGAGCAGGGGAATGATGCCGAAGCCGCAGAGTGGTTTCAGAATGCTCTGCAGACGCATCCTGACGCGCGTACGGCGGAAAAGACTCACGCGATGATGGCCCAGTTGTCGCCGAAGAATTCGCGGAATCGAAGTGCAACGCGAACGTACCCGTCAGCGAATCCGTCAACGCCGACTATCTTAAGCGAATCGAAGCAAGCAGCAGTCGATCAGTTCGAACCCGCATCGTTTGAAGCACCAGCTGTTCACGCGGCTTCGACGAGTCAAAGTCAGGACTCTGGCCAGGTGCTGCCGTACGCATCCGGCGAAACGAATTCGCAGGAACATACGTGGCCTTCAACACTGCTGTTGCCACCGGTCATTCAGCAACCTGAAGAATATGGGATGGCAGGTCCGTCAAATCAACCGACCACGAACGCCGATGGCCGCAGTGTGTTCCGGACCGTGTCACACGTTGTACCACAGGCACCAGCTGGTCAACCGGAAAAATCAGGCACTCAACTGCCTCACTGGCGCGGCGCCAGTCCTCAGACAGCCGTGACGCACGGGCAGAACGTGGCACCGGCACCGGCAAAGTGGCGAGGTCGGTAGTGCTGGGCGGCACAATTTCACTGGACCCATTCGCAATCTCTGACCAATGTGACAATGCGACTCACAGCGTGCCATCAGGTTTCATAGCTTCATCGGCGGAAATGAGTCTGTCGCCATCGCTGTCGATCTGTACGAATTGCTGAGTTGTTCCCAGAAACTCACGAGGCGAAACGTCGCCGTCCTGATTGCGATCCATTCTGCGAAACCATTCCGGGCCCTGCATTGATTCTGCTCGCGGGAGAATGGCGTCTCCGGCACCCATCTGCATGGACATCGTGTCGGTCTGACCCGATGTGCGTCGAAATTCAGGGCGGCCCAGACTGATCGCAAGGACGAACTCTGTCCCCAACTCTGCATCCGCAAACTTGTTGTCCTGATTGAAGTCAAAAGTATGGAGCACGTTGCTGCCGGAACGCATCTCTCGAGCGGACAGACGTCGGTCGCTGTTCTTGTCCAGTAATCCAAAGAGCGTTTTGCCGTCCTGCCTGACAGATACTTCCACGCGGCTGGCTGTTGCCATCTGGTCGCGTCTGGCAAACGAAAACACCTCATCGCGTGTCACCATGGCATCGCCGTTGAAATCGACAGCGGCAAAATCCGTTTTGACGTCAGAGCGATTCAAGGCCTCGATCATGCCGGAAAACTCGCTTTCATCCAGGTACTGGTTTCGGTCGCTGTCCGACATCACAAAAGTCTGACCAAGATATCCCTGCACGTTGCGCCGATCATTTGCGCTGCCACCGAGTGCCATCACTGTCAATGGCAGACCGTCGATCACCATCTTGTATTCTCCGAACGCCTGCTTTGCGGCTGGTTTGCAGAACGCCGAAGCTTCACGATCGATGACGACTTTGATGTTGCTGGTATTTGCTTTGACCGACAGACTCACATCCATCACCATGTGGAAGCGAGGTTTCTCGATCACACCCAGCACCTCGTCAATTGACAGGACATTGTCCGGGGCACCGGGATCCGTGTCGATTCCACCGCGCTGACGGAGCAGTCCCGCTGAAATCTTCCCTTCACTTCCGTAGCGCTGCACGATGCGTTCGGCAGCACGTTGCGCGGAATCGCGATCGACCACATGGAAGAACGGCAGGCTCACCGCATCCGGCGAGACGGCGGCGTTCTGGCTGCGTGGATCGCGGTACGGCAGCAATTCAGAAACGCTGAATGTTTCGTCATTGTCCAGATCGCGAAATCGCAGCGTCCGCAAAGATGCCGTCAGTTCCTCATCTGAAATCGCACCGTCATAGTCTGTGTCCAGCAAGGATGCCAATCGCACTGCGTCGTCTGCCGCCTGTGGTTGAGCAATCAGATCAAATGCACGGGGAATCCGCTTGCGAAGCCAATCAATAAAGTCATCCACAGTGACATCGTTGGCTGCTGCGTTCATCGCTTTCAGAATCTCTGTCGAATTTCTGACGCTCGCCAGCGACCTGATGCTGTCCGTGAGGAGATTCAGTTCCGTCTCATCCAAACGCCCGGATTGATCGACATCCATGTCGGTCGCCAGAAACCGAGCGACCCATTCGCGATAGGGAATGCGACTCACCGTCAAATGCAGATCGACAAACACCGGCCCAACCGGGGCCAGCACAATCAAGGTGGCTCTGTCGGACACGCTGGGATCGCGAGCGGTCTGGCTGAATGCCGTGCTGACGGCAATGCACGGGCACAGGAACGCCACGATCAGCATGGACCTGTGAATTCGTGATTCGCTGAATGAGTTCTTGCTGAACATAGCAACCTCCGCAGAGACCAGAGCCGTCAGGGGCATTTGTTAGTCTAACCGTTGTGTAAGTTTCTGTCGCGTAACGGACACATCGTTGTGTCTCGGCATCATCTGTTGATCTGTGGCAACGAGCAACGATCTGACAAAGGCAGAAAAGCCCGTTGTTTGCGGGACTTTACACACTTTGCGCTTATGGCATCATTTTTGTTAAGTCAGGAAAGGCGGCTTTAGAAAAGTGGTCAGGAACCAATAGCCAAATGGCCCAGAGGGTGCTCCGCAGTTTTGGTTCCTGCCTTCTTTTCTAAAGCCTGTCGGGGTACTCAATCGAGTGCTGCGAACGGCATGTGAATCAAATTGGCTTTGCGCAATTTGAATGATAAACGGAGGTGGCACGGTGAAGGT
>JAYSPO010001747.1:0-5662 GCA_043722015.1 Candidatus Kuenenia sp.
TCCTGACACCGACGTCATCGTTCGAGTCAGCGATGTTTATCCCGACGGTCGTTCAATTCTGATCGTCGATTATCCTCAGCGCGTTCGATACCGGGACGGCTTCGATCACGAAGTTCTGATGCAGCCCGGCGAAGTCGTCAAAGTGGCTTTCGATGTCGGCTGGATCAGCCAGATCTTTAATAAAGGCCACCGCATCCGCGTGACCGTCGCGAGCACGGGAGCACCGCTTTACGAACCCAATCCGCAAACCGGAAAACCGGCAACGATCGAGTTCCCGCAAGACGCAGTTTCAGCGACCAACACAATCCATCACAACCGCAACTACGCTTCAAAGATCATCGCACCCGTGGCGACGAAACAGCCATAAGCATGCTGGCTGGTCGTTACCCACATCTTCGAAGTATCCATTCAGGATAAGGTCGCATGTTTCCGGGCAACTTGCTGTGATGAAGGATTAACCCGAGCCAACGGTTTTGAAACTGCGAATCTCAGGCCCGGAGGGCCGGCATATCCTCTGCCGGTGGCGTGAGCCACCGGTATGTGATCATAAAGAACCTGAGGCCTGAAGGGCCGACACACTGGCGACTGTGTCGGCCTTTCAGTCGTGAATCGCTGACTATTCCATGATCCGGCGGCTCACGCCACCGGCAATCGATGTGCCGGGCTTCCAGCCCTGACGAAATGTGTAACTTCAAAAGCCGACGGAGAGGCGTCGTGTTAGAGGAAACCTCGCCGTTGGCTCGGGTCAAACAAAAAAATCCGATTTGTCAAGGAAAATGTGGGTAAATGACCAAGCCATGTCGGGCCTCACTCACAAATCTCATCAACGCTTTCCGATGCACCACAAATGCTGATGCGTGCGCAGAAACAGTTGGCCATTGCTGGCAGCGACCGAGGCATTGGATGCTTCGCCAAGTGAATTCGTCGATACCAGTTCAAACTGCGGGCTCGCGCGAAAGACGAAACAGTCGCCGCCCTGTGTCATCGTATAGCAGAGTCCGTCTGCGATCATGACGGATGACCAGTTCGTTGCCGAGGCTCCCGGTCCGGAAAGCCGTTCTTCCCAGACGGTCTTCCCGGTCTTCAGTTCAAAGCATTCGGCGATCCCAGGATCGTTATGGATAAACAGATAACCATCATGAATCACGCCGGACCCGATTCGCTGTTTGGTCTTCGGATGACGCCAGAGCCGGCCTGATTCCGTGATATCTCCGTCGCCTTTGACCTGAATTCCGATCGACATTCCGTTGTACCCTCCCATCGCGACAACGGTGTCGTCGGCAATCAGGGGCGAAGTGTAAGCCAGGGCGTTAATGCCGGAACTGGTCCACAGCTCTTTGCCAGTCAACGGGTCCAGACCACACACTCGAAACGGGAAACTGATAATCAGTTGATCGCGCTCTCCGATACGCCGCAGAACCGGAGTGCTCCAGGAACCGTAATAGTCCGCGCCGGAAAACTTCGCTTCGCTGGTTCCCTGTGTATTGATCGGTTCGTCATGCTGCCAGACTGTTTCGCCGGTCTTCTTATTCACGGCGATCAGAAACGATCGCTCGCCGGGACCGAAATTCAGGTAGCACAAGTCACCGTGAATCACGGGCGACGAACCATAACCCCAGATATGTTTCTGAATTCCCAGATCACGCTTCCAGAGTTCATGGCCTTCCATGTCGTAACAGAACAAACCGGCTGAGCCGAACCAGGCAATGACTCTTTCACCGTCGGTCACGGGCGATGACGAACACACAGGATTGGTGGCATGTGTCGGATCGGCCTCTTTCCATTCTGTTTCCGCCTGCCAGAGCAACCGACCATCGCGGCGATGAAAGCACATCAGCGTGCGACGATTCAGAGCGACCACCGGCTGAGTCATGTAGACTCGATCGTCCCAGACAACGGGAGTCGAATTTCCAGGTTCAGGCAGGGCGACTTTCCAGGCAACGTTCTCTGTGGAAGTCCATTTCGTCGGCAGACCTTTCTCGTCACTTGTGCCGTCTCCATGATTCCCGCGCCACTCCGGCCAGTTATCAGCCGCTGCGGACTGCAGGTGAACGGAAAGCACGATCGTCGCGCAGAGCCATCGAATTGAGTTTGTGGCCATGGAGTGTCTCCGGTGATCAATAATCGGGCAATGGGGTCGAACAGGGATTCAGGAAGCAAGACTGTCGCTGAGTCCAATACATCGCGTGGCCAGAAATGAGTCCGGCGAGCGGAGCGGCGTGAGCCCTCCGGTACCTCGTTTTTGTACCGGCAAGCTGACGCATGCCGCTCGCCAATTCTCTCCATCATGACCGTGTGGAGTATACCGAACTGTTTCGGAGTTTATCGAGTGACGTGAGTTCCTCGCTGGATAATCGAGGCTCATCGGCGATCCGGGCGGCCTGTTCGACATGGTTGACCTGTCCAAAGCCGATGATGGCTGATGTGATCTCCGGAAGTGATACGACGTATCGCAAGGCATGCTCGCGGATTTTGGACAGCGGTCCCAAACGCTCGCTGAGCTGGCGCATGCGAGCCTCATCCCGGCGATAAAGATCAAGCGGAAAGAATGGCGTCTTGAAGGTATGCGGCGACGGTTCGGCCCCGAGCAAGGCTCCCGCAGCGAACACACGAATCGCAAAGATCCCCATGCCCAGCTCATGCGCTGTCCGCAGAAACCCGCCGAAATCAGGATCACAGAGTGTACTCGGCGTCTCGCGGAGCGCGCTGGGATTGAGAAAATGCACCGGAGCCTGAATCGTGGCGAATTCCTGCGAACGCATGACGGTACACAAAGCCTCGGCATCGCCAATTCCGGTTAACCCAAACTGATCGACCCAGCCTGCATCTCGGACTTCCTGCATCCCCGCCAGCAGGCCGCGCGGCCCCAGCACGTCCTCGGGAGTGATCGAGGTTGGCTGATCGAGGCGATTTTGCGTGATCGAGTTGTGAATTTGCAGCAGAGTCACCCGCGGCAAGTTCAGTCGCGACAGACTTTCCTTCACCGATGCGACGACCAGTGGCCGCAGGTCGGTCTGTGTGGTCAGCTGCACGCGGACCTTGGTTGCCACATGCAGCGGCTGATCCGATCGTATGCCAGAAAGCGCCGCTCCCAGTCGGAGTTCCGAGTGACCGTTGCCATAGCCCGCCGCCGTGTCGAACCAGTTGACGCCCAACTGGACGGCTCTCTGAACGACCGCCCGCTGAGTATCGATAGCGTCGCCGGTCAGCAGACCCGATACCGGCCCGGCCCCGAACGAGACAGTGGAAACGGAAATCCCGGTGGTGCCGAGCGGACGATACTGCATGGCAGAAATCCTTCGTATCAGTCCTGCAGACCGGTCGTGTTCGTTTTCGGGGCGAAGAGGATAATCAGCATCCCCGCCGCGTAAATCATCCCGGTCCACCAGCCAATGCGGGCATAGTTTCCGCCAGACCATTGCACGATCAGCCCCGTTCCCAATACCACAACCGCCGCCACCGCCCGCCCGGTATTGAAAGAGATCCCTGTTCCCGCCGCACGGACTCGCGTGGGAAAAAGTTCGGGCAGATAGAGCGGCAGCCAGCCGAAGTAGGTCGTTCCCACCAGCCCCAGCGTGAACGACGCCCACAGGAACCACGGATGCAGCGGATTCAGCCAGCCAAAGATCCAGCTGCTGACGCACAGCGACAACAGACTGATCAAAAAATAGGCGAAGCGTCGCCCGAGCCACGTCGCCAGCAGACCTCCCAGCAGACTGCCGAATACCGCGCCTCCCGAGCGCGAGACCATCGTGCGGGCTTTGGATTTCGGGTCGGCTTTGGGACGAGGCGCAGCGCTGGCCTGCGTCGGTGCAACCGAGTCCTGCGGTTTCACATCCTGCTGAACGGCCTTCTGCTGTGCCTGAACCTGGTCCGTCCACGGCACGATCCACTGCGCATTGGCGGCTGTTCCGATCACGGGAATCGCTCCCAGAAGAATGCCGATCATTGTGCGACGGCGAAGCGGAGGTCGAAACAGTTCCCGAAGCGGACCGCCCGCCTGCGGAGACGGCTTCTGTCGGGACATGCGCCAGCGGACCGACTCCGGAACGCCGATCAGGCACCACACTCCGATCAATGCAGGAGCGGCCCCGACGAGAAACGTCCAGCGCCAGGCATCGGCTGTCACGGCAAAGCCCAGACCAAGCAGACCCATCGAGACCTGTCCCACGTTCGCGGCGGTTCCCAAAACTCCTGCCAGGAACGGTCGCGAAGCCGCAGGCCAGGCCTCAGCGACAAGTGCCACCGTATTCGGCCATGTCCCGCCGATCCCGTGACATGCCAAAAATCGCAGCACCAGCAGCTCACCCGGAGTTCTCGCAAAGTAGCTGGCCCCTGTAAACAGCGAGTAGCACAGGACACTCAGCCCCAGAGACCGCGTGCGCCCCAGTCGATCGCCCATGACGCCGAAGATCCAGCCTCCTGATGCCGCCCCGATCAGAAATGCCGCCTGGTACCACGCAAACCATTGAGTGACCGCCTGCTCATTGATCACCGCATCGGGCGTGCCCGTCGAGCTCATCAGGCTGATCATCGCCGGACGATGAATGAGTACGAACAACGCGATCTCAAGCCCGGCAAACAACCAGCCGAAGAAGGCAACCACGAGCACATGGCTGCGCTGCGTATTTGTCAGCTCGTTGAGTCCGACTGTGGGAGGTGTCAATCGGGAGGGTGTGGACTCAGACGGTACACCAGGATTATTCATAAGAGATTCACCTGATTCACCGGAGCCGCCGGATTTTGTCATCCCATGACTGGACGATAACCTGAATAGACCACGCCGTCAAAGAAACCGTCATGTCCGCCATGGTCGGTATCGCCAGAGGTTGACATGAGCGAGCACTGCGACAGAATTCGGTGCCTGGCAAACCGAAAACGACAATTCACCGTCTGGAATCTTTGATGACGCTTCTATTGAGAACGTATGCCCGACTGATTGTGGTTCTTGCGGTCGGCATGGCGACTGCTGAACGAGCTTTTGCGGCGGACGGTGAATTGCCGAACATCGTACTGATCTTTACTGACGATCAGGGCTACGGCGACGTCGGCTGTTTCGGCGCGACGGATGTGAAGACGCCCAACATGGATCGACTGGCCAGGGATGGGCGTCGGTTTACGGATTTTTATGTCGCTCAGGCGGTGTGTACGGCCTCGCGGGCGGCACTCATGTCAGGCTGTTATCCCAACCGCGTCAGCCTGTCCGGCGCGTTGAATCATACCAGCACGGTGGGCATTCATCCGGATGAATTGTTGCTGCCGGAAATGCTGAAGCAAAAGGGTTATGCAACCGCGATCCTGGGCAAGTGGCATCTGGGAACCGTGGCGGAGTTTCTGCCGCTCAACAGTGGCTTCGATGAGTTTCTGGGCATTCCGTATTCGAACGACAACACAAAGTATCATCCAGTGCTGCATGGCTCAATGCCGCCGCTTCCGCTGTATGAAGGTCGCAAGGTTGTCGAGCTTGATCCTGATCAATCGCAGTTCACACGACGATTCACCGAACGAGCCGTGTCGTTTATCGAGTCGCACTCAGACCAGCCGTTCTTCCTGTATGTCCCGCATGTGATGCCGCATGTGCCCATCTTTGCCTCGGAAAAGTTCAAGGGAACGTCGGCTCGCGGTTTGTATGGCGACGTGATTGAAGAACTGGATTGGTCGG
>JAYSPO010001748.1:0-1636 GCA_043722015.1 Candidatus Kuenenia sp.
CTATGGAGGCAAGCTCCATAGTAGCGTATTCGGTGACCCAAAAAATGTGCACGTGATTCCGCGTAACAAATTCAAACCCAGTCTTTAAGCGGGCCATTGTGTAAAAATGGGTCACAGGTCCGCCAATCTGACGATTTTCTGACAATCCTGGAGAATTCAGGAACCTCGGCGGTGTAGCCTTCGTCCAAAGGCAAAATCCCCGCCGCCCGCATTGCGCCGATGGCCATTCGGTGTGCATGGGGCCAAAACTACCACGTTCCTGCCAGATCGTTGATGACCGATGAATCCCGCTCAAGATCCCAAATTCAATCCGCCAGCCGAAACCGAACGGATTCCGTTCCTGTTGTCGCGTCAATTGGACGGCGATCTGACACCGGAGGAATCGCTTGAACTGGCCGTGTTGCAGCAGGCTGAAGCTCATCGGAGCTGTCTGGCCGCCATGATAGACGTGCGGGGGCAGTTGAAAGCATTGCCGGTCAAACGAGTATCCGCATCATTTGCGACGTCCGTGCGTGACGCCATCCATCAGTCATCAACAACGGTATCTGCCACTTCAACACCAGATTCACGTCGTGGCAGGATCATGCGTGGGATCGTCGCCGTTTCCGTCACGGCCTGTGCCGCTGCGTTGATGGTGTTGCTGCGATCGCAGGACGTTGATCGCTCCGATGGTAACGGACAGATTGTCCAGGCTGATGGCCAGCATGCAGCAGAACGGACAACCATTCCAAGTCCCGCGACAATGGCCGCGACAAGTCCCGCGACAATGGCCGCTGCAGATGAGGTTGCAGAACCGGGAGCATTCGTACCAGAAGCCGAACCCCGACCGAACGCGGTTGCTGTACAGAATGCGATTGCTCAGGAGGATGATATGCGACCGTTCATCGAAAACGACAAATGGCGCATTGTTGTCGTAACTATCAACTCAAAAGATTCCAAAGAAGTCATGCGGATTGTTGAATCGGTCGCCGCAAAGAACGGCATGGACATCCAACCGGTTGTCGGTAACGAGGATCACGATCCACGGTTTGGCGTTTTGTTCACATCGACCGGTGATCATGACAATGCCTTCATTGACAGTGTTATTTCTGAAACCAAAGCACAGTCCGCCAACTGGAATCCTCAATTGGTCGCCAACTCCACCAGCGACCGGTTCATTCACCTTATTCAGGAATCCATGAAGTCGCCCACTCTCTCCGAAATGCATTTCGGTCGGGTGTACGTGGCACTGCTGAAATCCGCGAAAACGTCTGCCGCGGCTTCACAACCCCTGCTGGCACAGAATGAGGCGTTGGATGGGGCCTCCCGAACACCCCCAGTTGACCAAAAAACAACTCGCCCGCCGAATGAAGTCGCCACGGTTCCGTCAGCTCGTAATACGCCGGTCCTTCTTGTCTTCGAATTCACTGACACGCCACCTGATCATATCTAAAGCGATGTTTGTTCGCTGCGAACGTAACGCGTCCGGATGTCGCAACGTGGCTCTTCAGGGCGCAATCAGATCTGATTTTTTTCAACGATCCGCCGCCGGGCTAAGAAGTATCGTCTGGCCTCAACATTATGGGCAAAAAATGTTGGGCAAAAAAATGGCTGCTATTTTTTTGCCCATGCATTTTTTTGCCCCGAACGTTTTCGC
>JAYSPO010001749.1:0-2583 GCA_043722015.1 Candidatus Kuenenia sp.
TTGCCAAGGATTATACCAGCCGAATTCTCACAGGTAGTGCTGCAACAGTTTTCTTCTGGGTCAACGCATTGCTCACAATTGTGCCTCTGGCAATTGTCACATGGGTGCTTTTCCGGCTTATTGCTGTGACGAAGTCCCAGATCCCTCTATCGAACCTGTCTATCACGATCAGCTTTGTGATTATCTGGGCAATCGCCCTTTGGATGCTGAACAAAGAATACAACATGCGAGCGTACGAAATCACCATCGCGATGCCTGCGGCTGCTGACGGTGCAAACACAGTAGCAAAGCCAATCTCAACAACCGTCCAGACTGATACGACATTTCAGCCGGGACAAGCAATCAAGGTAGTGGATATCGAAGGAAAGGCAGGTAACGGGAAACTTCGAATTCTGACCGAGGAGCAGGCTGCAAAATATACAACAGACCTGGATGCAACGATTATTCGGGAGAAGCAAAACGAGACTGAAGTGACCGCATCCTGGTTTCAGATTCTCAATTCGTTCTTCATTATTGCCTTTGCTCCGATTTTCAGTCGTATCTGGGCAAGTCGCTTCAATCCGTCGGCTCCGGTCAAATTTGGCATCGGACTGATCCTGTTGGGACTTGGCTTCGGCGCACTTGCAGTAGCAAGTAGAGGAATCTCGCAAGGTGCGACCACGGCAGAAGTCAGTTTGTGGTGGCTGATCATCGCCTTCCTGTTTCACACACTTGGAGAACTGTTCGTTTCGCCGGTTGGTTTGTCGTATGTCAGCAAGCTCGCCCCGGCAAAACTTGTCGGACTCATGTTCGGGATCTGGTTTCTGGCGTCTGCAATCGCTAACTACCTTGCAGGATTCACAGGAAGTTACATCGACGCGATTTCCGAGAAGTATGGTCTATCCACGTTCTTTCTCATCTACACGCTGATTCCGATCATTGCGGGTGTCGTTATCCTCAGCTTGACCAGCAAGATTAAGAAGCTGATGCACGGTATTGCATGAAACATGCGACCGGCGGCGTTCCGAACCATCGTATGCAGATCATCCCCGTAATCGATATTCGCAACGGAGTGGTCGTGCGAGCTGTAGCGGGGGATCGGTCTCGCTATCGGGCAATTGAGAGTCTGTTGACGAGCAGTGCAGAACCCGCAGCAATCCTTAAGGCGCTCGATAAGCATTTCCAGAGTGACGTCTGCTATGTTGCCGATCTGGATGCCATTGAGCGGCAGCAACAGCTCAATCGATGCACAATTGCGGAAATGGTTCGCACGGGCGTTGCACTCATCTTGGATGCCGGTGCTGCGACGGTCGAACAGATTGAAGCATTGCTTGAGATTGGCGTCCGTCAGGTTGTGCTGTCGTCGGAGTCGATGCACGACTTGACGCAGGTTGAGGCTATGATCAGGTCATTTGGTTCTGCCTCATTGATCTTTAGTCTCGACCTCAAGCACGGCAAACTGCTTGTCGATGATCCCGCGTGGCAAGGAAAGTCTCCGCTCGACCTGGTGCGATTTGTGATTGAGCGGGGCATACGTCAATTGATCGTGCTGGATCTGGCGGCGGTGGGAACCGGACTCGGCATTCCGACTCTGCAGTTGTGTCAGGATATCAGACGCATGTCGCCGGATATCAGGATCATTTCAGGCGGCGGCGTCGATTCAGCAGCGTGTGTGGCGGACGCGGCGCAGGCAGGTCTTGACGGATTGTTGATCGCGTCAGCCCTGCACGACGGACGACTGACAGCCGACGATCTGGCCGAATATCTGCATCTGTGAAAGACAGACTCCGCGCGGGCAGAAATGAGTCCGGCGAGCGGCGTGAGCCCTCCGGCACATCGTTCTTGTACCGGCAAGCGGACGCATGCCGCTCGCCAATTCTCTCCTTCAGCACCGCCTGGAGCAGAGACGTAACCTGTGAATCACCCTGGCATTATCTTGGACCCGGATGTCCAGGGCAGCATTTTTCGGCAAAAAAGGCGACGGGTCGGAATTCTTCGGCAGAAGTTGCAGATGTGGTATGGCTCAGCGGAACTCAGTTTCGCCGCACGGCCGCAAATTGAGAAACCTGACTTATGCGTCCGCCGCCTGAAACGGCATACTCTCAGCCCGTTCAGCGGGATTCGTTCAGGCCACCTGAAATCGAACTCGCCAGCTTCGCCGTTCAGTTCTAAGAAGGAACTCGCAATGAACGCCTTCCGAAATATCGCACTTGTGTTTCTCGCCATGCTGACTGTTTCCAACACAGCGTACTGCGGTCGCACAGAAGCGATTCAGGGCAAACGTTATAACCTCACGAATCAACATGGTCCGTGGATGATCATGGTGGCATCGTTGAGCGACGTGAAAGGCGAAAATCGCATCAATGGCCTGACGGCCTGGGAAGCAGCGGACACGATTGTGTACGAACTTCGCACGAAGGGCATTCCTGCTTACACGTATTCTGTCGATGAGGAAACCGATGAGGTTGACGGCCCGAATCCGGTTCAAAATGCCGCGCGTCGTGTCATCGCACGTCAGGGGGAAATCTGCGTGCTCGCCGGCAACTTCAAGTCGATTGACGACGAGCAGGCACAGGCCGTTCTGAAGTGGATCAAGAAAAAGTA
>JAYSPO010001750.1:0-3945 GCA_043722015.1 Candidatus Kuenenia sp.
GTGATCTGCAGCCCCGATGTCGGATTCGCTAAGTCTGCTTCGGCGTTTGCCAATCTGCTCGGTGTGCCCGTTGTCATTGGAAATAAGCAACGCAAGGATCACACCGAGCGGGCTCAGGTGCTGGAGGTGATCGGCTCCGTCGATGGTTGTAACGTGCTGATGGTTGACGATTTCACAATCACGGGCGGTTCACTCGTGAGTATGGCCGATGTCCTGAAGTCCCGCGGAGCGAAGGATATTTACGCTGCCGTATCCCATGGCGTATTTTCCAAAGGTGCGGTTGCGAGAATCGAACAGAGCTGCATCAAACGCCTCTATGTGACGGACACGATTGAACCGGAGCTGGAACCTCACGGCCCCAGGCTCGAAGTCATCTCCGTCGCGCCGCTGTTTGCTCAGGCGATCCGTTCGATCCACGATCGCACCAGTGTGAGCATGTTGTTTCCGGATGTGAAGGCGTTGTGATGAGCAAGCTCTCGCCCATGATGGAACGCTACATGGAGGTGAAGGGACAAAACCCTGGCACCATATTGCTGTTTCGGATGGGAGATTTTTACGAGTTGTTTTTCGAAGATGCCCAGAACGCTGCAAAAGTTCTGGGACTGACACTCACCAGCCGCGACAAAGCGTCGGACAATCCGACTCCGATGGCCGGATTTCCGTATCATCAACTGGATGCCTACCTGCAAAAGCTGATCCGCGCTGGATTTCGAGCGGCGATCTGCGATCAGGTGGAAGACCCGAAAAAAGCGAAGGGCCTCGTTCGTCGCGAAGTCACCCGCGTCGTTACGCCTGGCACGTTGACGGATGATGAACTGCTCGATCCGCGGCAGAGCAATTTTCTGGCGTGCGTTGCCCCTTCAAAAGCCAGCATTGGTCTGGCCTGGCTGGAATTATCGACCGGACGGTTTCTACTCACCGAACTTGAACCATCGCAGCTTCAGGACGAACTGGCACGTATCAATCCTGCCGAGTGCCTGATCCCCGAAAGTGCCGCCAAGGATGATAGTTTTCATATGCGCCGCACGGAGCAACAGTCTCTGGTGTTGACGACGCGTCCGGACTGGTGCTTTGGACGGGATGAAGCCCGACGACTGCTCAACGAACACTTCGGCACCAGAACGCTGGAAGGTTTCGATATCGATGACTCGCCCGCCGTCACGGCCGCCGGAGCTTTGCTGGACTACGTCCGAGAAACGCAGCGTACGGCGTTGCCGCACATCGTCCGCATCGAAGCCTGGCGGCGTAGTCGTCACATGATCATTGACGAAGCAACTCGCCGCAGCCTGGAATTGGCACAGACTCTGCGGGACGGTCGCCGTGACTTTACATTGCTGGGTGTGATGGACGAAACCTGCACGCCGATGGGATCGCGTTTGCTGGCAGAATGGCTCTCCAGTCCGCTCACGGACATCGAACAGATTACACAACGCCAGGACGCGATTGAAGAACTTGTCAACCAGTTGACTCTCCGTGACGATGTCCGCGAACTGTTGAAGGAAACCTATGACCTGCAACGCCTGACATCCCGCATCGCAACTGGTCGCTGCAGTCCCCGTGATCTGGTTTGCCTTGCCAGGACGCTGGGGCAACTGCCGCGACTGCGAGCCAAACTGGCCGAACGAAAGTCAAAGCGACTTCAGACACTGGAACAGCGGATTGAACTTTGTCCGGAAGCTCACGCAGCGATCGTCGCTGCCGTCGTCGATGAACCACCGTTGACAATCGCGGATGGGGGCGTCATTCGACCGGGGTTCAACAACGATCTCGACGAATTCCGCGACCTGATGCGCGGCGGTCGCCAGTGGATGGCGGCGTATCAGCAAAAGGAAATTGAACGCACGGGAATTTCCAACCTGAAGATCGGCTTTAACAAAGTCTTCGGGTATTACCTTGAAGTCACGGCATCGCACAGTGCCAAAGTGCCCGATGAATACATCCGCAAACAAACGCTCAAGAATCAGGAACGATACATTACGCCTGAACTCAAGGAGTACGAAGAAAAAGTCCTGCGCGCCGAAGACCGTGCGAAATCGCTCGAACAGGAATTGTTTGCGACGCTCCGCGAACATGTGGCCACATTCGTGCCACTGCTGCTGCGAACGGCGGATTCGATGGCCGAAATCGATGTGCTCGCAGCCCTGAGCACTCTTGCAGCCAACGCCGGGTATTGCCGACCGATGTTGACAACGGAACCGATCGTGGACATTCGGGACGGGCGTCATCCGGTGCTTGATCGCCTGCTTCCCGCTGGTCAGTTTGTCCCAAATGACGTACGACTGGGATTGAAAAGTGCGGACGATGATCAGCGTGCCATCGGTCGAGTTCAGATCATTACGGGGCCGAACATGGCTGGCAAAAGCACTTACATTCGCCAGGCGGCATTGATCACGATCATGGCTCAGATGGGCTCGTTTGTTCCCGCGAAGGAAGCGTTGATCGGAATTGCCGATCGCGTCTTCGCGCGTGTCGGTGCCAGTGATGAACTCGCACGCGGGCAAAGTACATTTATGGTGGAGATGACGGAGACTGCCAGGATCCTGAATTCAGCCACGGCGCGGAGTCTCGTCATTCTGGATGAAATCGGACGTGGCACCAGTACTTACGACGGCATTTCCTTGGCGTGGGCCATCACTGAGTATCTGCACGACGAAGTTCAGTGCCGTACGATGTTCGCGACACATTATCACGAATTGACGGATCTCACCACGACGTTGAAACACGCTGCAAACTGGAATGTCGCGGTGCAGGAGAGTAACGATGACGTCGTCTTTCTGCATCGTATCGTGGAAGGCGCCGCCGGTCGCAGTTATGGTATCCACGTGGCAAAAATTGCCGGCGTGCCACGCCGTGTCACAGAACGAGCCACCACGATTCTTGCCACGCTGGAAGACGAACACATCACCGCCGACGGTCGTCCCAAAGTCCCTCAACGCGAGACCACTCGCCAGCGCCGGCAGCAGAAATCCCTGTTTGAATTCCCGGAAGATCCGCTCCTTGAAGAAATTCGAAGACTCGAAGTCGATAGCCTTTCGCCAAACCAGGCCCTGCAGGAACTCTATCGTCTGAGGCAGCAATTGACGGATCGGAAGTGACTGACCGCGAATTAGATTCTGCAGTCATTTGGATTTTGGAACATGGAAAACCCTTATTCTCCGCCAACTGTCACTGATGCCCCATCTCAAGGTTTACCGCGTAGCCTTTGGCTACGAATTCCAGCATTCGTAGTCCTTTTTCTCGGTTGCTTTGGTTTCGTCATGGGAGTAATCACTATCGTGATGTTTTTCGTCATGGTGTCCATGTTGGGATTCCACATACCTGACGCGACACTGCAAGGCGGGGCGATCCTTTGGTTTGGGTTTGGTGTTTCATGGATGATATCCGGATGGTGTTTGCGAACGGGCAGGTGGGTACGTGGCGTGTTGGGAATGGTGCTCGGCATCCTGGTTCCGTTTTTGATCGTGGGGATTTAATTTTCTGCCTGATGCGGCAGGCTGCTCTGAGGCCTCATGGGGACAAGCTTGGTTGCCTTTTCAATTTTCGCAGCCATGCTCGCACAGCGTTGATTGCGGAAACGGGGCCGTCCGCGATACCTTGCAATCGGTGAATATAAACAGGAGACAAGGGTTCGCGGCCGGACCACTCAAAAGGCAGACGTGGTGTTTCGAAGCAAGAGAACAAAGAATCTGATCTTGATCGAAGCCAAGGCGGTTGGAGTTGAACTTGATGCCACCAAACGTGCCAAGGAATGTTGTGACAAAGCCAACGATTGGAGATCGTCAGACGAACTTCATCCGCTGGATGTCATTTGCGTGATCGGAGGATTCTTCACGGAAACGAATCTGAAAAACCTCGTCGCTTCGGGAATCAATATCGTCTGGGAACATAACCTTTCCATGCTGAAGGAGTATGCATGACGACGCAATATGTCAGTCTGTTCAGTGG
>JAYSPO010001751.1:0-4799 GCA_043722015.1 Candidatus Kuenenia sp.
CCGCAGGCGTAGGCGAATTCCCTGCGCCTACGCCTGCGGCTCGCCGTTAAACGATGCATTCTTCCACACTCGATTTTCGCTCCAAAACCAGTTGGGAGCTGCACATAGAATCCGGTAGAGTCAGACAATTTCATGCTGTACACGTACCGATACATGCCGCCGGAAATACATGCCGCCGGAAAAATCAAAGCCGTTCAAACAGGGTTTGAATTCTCAGCACGGCACCGTTGTCGGGGAACGTGTGGAAGGCGTGGACGACAAAGCCTGCGGGCAGCAGGTCGCACTTGAGCAGACTCAGGCAGTCCGGACTGCTGATGCTGGAACCGGGCAGGGCGACAGCGAGTGTGGATGTGCGGGCGTCGGTTTCCAGTTCGCGGTGCAGGGTGAGGTAGATATCGGCAGGCGCGGATTCCAGTTGATAACTGCAGTGATACCGCACGCCTTTGCCTTCGACGGTATGCGTGCGGTAGCCGATCAATCGCCGGTCAATCATGCACAACTGAGAGGGCAGGGGCGCGAACTTCGACGTCGCAATTTCGGTGAATGTGTCGTGTTTTGTGCGATATTCCAGCAAATGCCCGTGCCGCCCAAGTCGCAACGTCGCCACATCATTTCCAACATTGACCTGGGTTTCACGAACCGAGGCGAAAAGTTCCGGATGCACCGAGCGTTCAAAGACGCGAAGTACCATATCGGCCACATCAGGGCGAGCGTATCCAACGGTCATGACAATTGACTCGGTCAGTTTGAAAAATCCATAAATCCATTCCGTCGCTGCCGCCACACGTCGCATGGCTTTCAACAGAGTTTCCGTCAGTTCAACTTGTCGATTGTAGGCGCGCGGGACGACTTGAGGAAACAGCGGAAATCCATCAATCTGGCCTGAACAGAAAACCCTCGGGATCACGCAGAATTGGCGTTCTGACAGTTGACTTTAGTGCAACGATTCCAGATACGCGATCAGGTCGGCAAGTTGTTCCGGGCTGAGGTTGGCGACGATGCCGAGGGGCATCATGGAGATTTCCTGCTTGACACGATCTTCGATGTTCTGTTGATGCAGTTCGTGCGAGATACCGGTCGCGTCGCGCACAGTAACGGTTTCCGCACTCTCCAGCACCACAAAACCCGTGTAGACTTTGCCATCGTCCAAGGCAATCGCCCACGTGTCGAAGCCTTGGGCGAGCTTCTTACTGGGTTGCAGGATGGATTCAAGCAACTCGGCTCGTTTGTAGCGCTTGCCGATATCGACCAGATGCGGGCCTTTCGGTTGCTGACCGTTGGCGAAAGTGTGGCAGTTGATGCAGGATTGCTGCTTGAAGAGCAGCAGGCCCTTTGCCGCGTCGCCGGGAGCTGCTGCGGCTCGCTGAGTTACGACATCGACGGCCAGATTGGCGATGGCATTGGGATCGTTCGGATCGATTTTGGGCAGGACGATGGCTTTCTCGGGTTCAGCCGTCGCAACTTCTGCGGCACTGATGCCTTCGAGATTGACGACGTGCTTTTTGAGTTGTTCGGTGATGTGTGTACTGAGTGATTCGTCGCCTTCACCGATCGCGACTTTGACAGCTGCGGCGATGCGATCCGATTCGCTCCATTTCTGACGATCGTAGTACGGGCCGGTCGTATCCGGGCGAGTTCCCCACCACTTCGGGCTATCGACAGTGAATTCGCCTTCACGATGATACAGACGAATCAGTGTCGTCCAGACTTCACGGCGCAGCGATTCGTCGCGGCTGGTGCTGAGAACATTGAACAGACCGTCAACGGTCTTTGGATCATGCATGCGTTTCAGGGCTGCGATGGCTCCGGCACGATGCGGGCCGTTCAGTGCTTCGAGGCAGGCGTCGATCGCGTTCAGTTCGACGAGTGCATTGACGGCGAGATGCGGGATGACTCGATCGGGATCGGGCTGACGCCATGGATCGACCAGTTCCGCTTTGGCGAGCGGTTGGGCGTCAGCCCTCCGTGTGTTACGCGCGGTGCTTTCCAGCGCCAGTGCCAGCAGCAGCTTCGCTGCCCTCGTTTCCCCCATGCGAGCCACAGCCACGATCGCCGCCGCGCGGACGCGGGGATTGCTGTCGTCGAGTTTTGAGAAGATTGGCGAAAACAGTCCCTTGTCGATTTCTGATTTCCGATCAGCGGCAGCTCGAATGACGTGCTCACGCAGATCGGGATCGCTCAGCAGCGAACCGAATGCAACTTTGAACGCATCCCAGTTGGACTGGCGAAGAGTCCAAACGGCCGCAACGCGGGAATGAATGGACGCCGTGTGATCTTTTGCAAGTGCCACAAGCAGATCGGCAATTTGAAATTTCAAATTTGAGATTTGAGATTCACGTGCTCGGAGGGTTAACGCTCTATTGCTCGCCAATCGCAATGTATCGGAAGGACTACGCAGTAATTGTACCAGTGATTCGGTGTCGAGTTCGATAAGTGAATTGACACGGAGGGCTGACGCCCAACCGCTCGCCGAGGGCAGGGCCACCGGGTGAGGCACAAAATTGCTTGGCGTGATCATCGCGACGAAACCGACGTCAGGGCGTTCGAACGCGAAATTCCCGTTCTTCCAGCTCGTCACGAACAGACGCCCGCTGGCATCGGCATCGGCATCTGTCGGGCGAGGAATTTTCAGGAACGTGTCCTGCTGCGCGTCGAACGTCGCACCGTTGTGAGGTAGCCGATGGCTGAACACTTCGCTGCGGCCCCAGTCGCAGGTCAGCAGCATGTCGTTGTAAGGAGCCGGCCAGCGGTCGTCCTGAAAGTAGAGGGCTCCGCAACCGGAACCGCCACCGTAATCGGCGAGGGGCGGCATGATCTCATCGGCGAAGTTCATGTACAGCGACGGATAGCCGTAGTTCGCTGTCTGCATGACGTGAGACAGTCGAATATCCCAGCCGCCGCCGTCGTTGGTGTTGTCGCGAGTGAACACGTTCATGAACGGATCAATCGCGATATCGACAATATTTCGCTGGCCCCAGGAGTAGACTTCCATCTCAGTGCCGTCCGGTCGAATGCGGACAACTCCGCCGCCGCGTTTGCTGAGGGTCGTGCCGTCTTTGCCAACGGCCTTATTGAATCCGAAGTCACCGACAGCAATGTAGATCCAGCCGTCGATGCCCATGCGAATGCCATTGGTCGTGTGGTCGGCACCTCGCTTGTTGACTTCTTCCGTGCTGATGCCTTCGATCAGCACTGCGCTGGTGTCTGATGTGCCATCTCCGTTGAGGTCATGGAACGCGGACAGAAACGGCGGATGCAGAACCCACAGCGTGCCGTTGTCATAGACCAATCCGCGAGGATGATCCATTTTCGCAAATTCGTTGAACCTGTCGGCCTTGCCATCGCCGTCTGTGTCGATGCAGCGCACGACTTTGCCTCGGCCGGGATCTTTGCCGAGCGATCCCTGTTCATCGACACCCACAAAGACTTCGCCATCGACCGACGTGGTGATGCAGACCGGATAGGTCACCTGCGGCGGACCGGCGAAGAGGCTGACTTCAAAGCCATCCGGAGCTTTCACATCGTCAATCGATGCTGATCCTTCTGCGCCAGCGGCGACGCCTTCCGGCAACGGAGGCAGGTCGCCGGGATACGCTTCGATTTCCCAGATGCTGCCCCAACCTCCGCCGTTGGAGCCCAGGAACGTGATCTTCAGATAGCGTGCGTCGTCGGCTTTGACAGCGTCCACGGAGAGCCCGTTCGGGTCTTTGTTCTGTGCATGATCTGCCAGCATCGTCCAGTCGTTGCCGTTCGCAGATGATTCAAGCGCGTACTGATACGCGGTGTTTTTCTGTTCCCAGTGCAGCCGCACGTTGCGGATCGACTGCGGCTTCTCCATGTCGAGCGTGATCGATTCACGGCCTTGCCCGCCATTCGCGCACCAGCGCGTGTCCAGTCGCCCATCAATGGCTTTCTTTGCGAAGTTTTCTTTGCCTGTTTCTTCGCTGCTGGCTTTGGCAGGTTTGTTGAAGACAAGATTGCCTTCACCACAGCAACCCTGCGTCAACACCGGAGAATTCTTTTCGATCTTCACCGTGACGAGAGCTCGAATCTCTTCATCGATCGTCGCCGTGATCGGCGTGAAATCTGTTTCGGGGTCACGTCCCACGGCCCACAGCAGGCCCCGAGTCATCATATCGAGGTACGTGGGCTCGACCATCGTTTCATTGTAGTGTCCGACGGTCGTCGCGAAGACGCGAGTGCCGTGGTAGTCGTTGGTCCAGATGCAGACCTGCGGCTCGCTGTTGTCCTGACGATTCGCGATGGCCAGCGGAGTTGCTGTGTCGAACACTTTCGCCGCGTGATACAGTTCACCCTTGGGCACCACAAAGCGTTCGCCAAAACCTGCCATGATCGGATGATCGGGCTGCTGGTTATTAATCGTGTACGAATAATGCGGCCCGTGTCCCGGTGACTGCACTCCACAGAATTCGAACCAGCGATCGTCGCCCACGCGATAACAATGCATCGCGCAGTGAATCAGAATGGCCGGCAGTCCTTCCCGATGCGGCTTCAGAATGCGATCGACGAAGTCTTTGTCTGTGACGCCCGAAAAGCACTCGTTATGCACGACGATGTCAAAACCATCCGCCCAGTTCGGATCGTCATAGAGCGGAATCTTTGTATCGGTTGAGGTTCCGCCCTGATGCACGACGGTCCAGCGGACGTTGGCTCGTGCGCTGATGCCGCGAGTGAGAATGAGTTTCTGGCGATCGTAGTCGTGACAACAGCCGCCGGTGACGAGCAGGGCCCGAATCGGTCGGTCAGATTGCACGGCTGGCGTCGGCTTTGTCTCCTGA
>JAYSPO010001752.1:0-1430 GCA_043722015.1 Candidatus Kuenenia sp.
CTGCACCTGCTTCTTCCGCTTCCAGTTTCTTCTGAGCTTCAAGCTGCGCCATCGCGGTGGCCAGTCGCTCAGGATCTGCAGCATAGAAATCCCGCAGACGTTGTTCGTATTCAACGACAGGCTTACTGTGCCCTGCGATGGCGTAAAAGCCTTCGAGATTCAGGAACACCGTACGGTCATTCGCTGTTCCCGTTGTTTCCAGCACCGCGACAACGACGAATTTTTCGTCATGCACATGCCCACTTTCCGCACCACCGTGAACGATGGTAAACGTCGAACCAATGTCCCAGCCATTCTTCCGGTGGACCTCCTGCCCGATGATTGTATCGAGCAGACCGTTGACACGCGTGCCGCGAATCTTGAACGCTCGTCCCGGCATGTAGTCGTTTTCGAAATACTCAGGCGTTGTGCCAATGATTGGAAATGAACCCTCCTGAGTCACATCACCAAACGCCAGCGGCACGGCCGAAACCACCCGCCGATCCTTCTTCAGCTGTTCCAGATACAGGTAGGGCAGATTTTCAATCGGCGGCTGCATGCGATAGACAGCGCTCAGGACCAGTTGCAGATCGCTTCCCTTTGGCCCTACAATCAGATCATATGCAATACTTCGCTGCGTAAATGCGCTGTCAACCGCTCCGAACATCACCAGCACCAGCACCATCAACATCACGCCGAGCGCAATACTGAAGGCGGTGAGACAAGACGCCAGACGACGCTGTTTCAGACTCTTCCATGCAATACTGATCAGGTTCATGCGGACTGCTCCTGAAGACAAAGTTCAGGACGGTTGAAGTCCTTCAGATTTTCGACTCGTGCAAACGTTCCAGCGACATCGGAGGAATGAGTAACCATGAGCAAAGTCACGTTGTGGTCGCGACAGGTGTCTCGAATCAGATCCAGAATCAACTGCTGATTGGCCAGATCGACGTTCGCTGTCGGTTCATCAGCCAGTAACAGGACCGGCTTGTTGGCGAGCGATCTGGCGACCGCGACACGCTGCTGTTCGCCAACGGATAGTTTCTGAGGCGAATGATTCAGACGGTGTCCGAGGCCCACACGTTCGAGCAACTGTTTTGCGAACACCTTATCAACGCTGCGTCCCGAAAATGACATCCCGAGCAGTACGTTTTCCAAAGCTGAAAATGCGGGCAGCAGGTTAAAAGTCTGAAACACGATGCCGATCTTTGCCGCGCGAAATCTGTCTCTCACGACTTCCTGTTTGGCCGCGATATCGCTGCCGTCCACCACGACTCGACCGGAATCCGGCGTCAGGATTCCGGAAATAATGTTGAGCAACGTGGTCTTGCCACCGCCGCTGGCACCAATCAGGGCAACCTGTTCTCCCTGATTCATGGCAAAACGTTCGATCCCGAGCACCGGAATCCTGGCTCCTCCGGGTTCGCGATAAGATTTGCGAATTCGTTCCA
>JAYSPO010001753.1:0-1140 GCA_043722015.1 Candidatus Kuenenia sp.
GACAGCAGGCCGGGTCCCGCGATGCACTTGTCGATCGGCTTCAGCGGAACCGGTGCCGTCGTGACTCCGCCTTGACCGTGTCCTTCCGGTAAGCCTGCAAAACCCGATTTTTTGTCGCTGGCAATCGGAGCCGAGCTGCTCGTGCTGGTCAGGAGTCAGTCATGACGCAGTCACTGACAGCCGCGAGCAGGCTCAAAGCGTGTCGAGCATGCCGTCGCCGTATCTTTCGGCGGCCTCCAGCCGATCGCAGAGATCCAGGAGCTGATCCTGCGTCGCACCGCTCTTCATTTGGTTAATGGAGCGGCACATGTCTCCGATCAGACGCTCCAGCTCGAAACGGTCCATCGGAACGATCTCGATTTCACGACTGGACTCGCAGGCGTTCAGCGCCTGTTCAATCTGCTCAAACGGATATCCATAGCGCAGCAGAAGTGAGCGCTCTTCCGGCGTTAACTGAATATCGATCGTCTCTTTTGCCATCAGCAACAAGATCCTTCGTGATCGATCAGCGATCCGATGTCGGGCTGACTTCGAATGTCGTGTGCTACCCCGTGTCGGAAACAGGCTGGACGTTATCGCGATAATTCCAGGGCATCCAGCGATCAGGAGATTTCGTCACGTCGGTCGTGTTGAGCTGGAGCTGATTGAGATAGTCGAATGCACTGACTCCGCTTAACTCGCAGGTGTAGATCACGCTCATGTACATGTCGCCGACGCGAGCTCCGTTGCGGGTCTTATAGAACATCGAATTCTTACGATGCATGATCGCTTTTTTCAGCGCACGTTCGCAAAGATTGTTGTCCAGTGGAGCTCCTGCTTTGCGCAGGAATAACGTCAGCGGTTCCCAGCGTTTGAGCAGATATTTGATCGCGTCGCCCAGCGCCGAGTTCGGTTCGACCAGTTTATCGTCGAACTGACGTCTCAACCAAGCATGGAGATTGTCCATGGTCGGCTTGCTCTGTGTCTGGTGCAGGGCGAGACGTGCTTCAGCAGACATCTCGGCATCACGCGCAACGTTGTCGTTGTGGTAGATCACCTTGAAGGCTTCGATCACGTGGCGACATTCTTCG
Organism: Candidatus Kuenenia sp.; assembly: GCA_043722015.1. Classification (GTDB taxonomy): domain Bacteria; phylum Planctomycetota; class Planctomycetia; order Planctomycetales; family Planctomycetaceae; genus SXXK01. The sequence goes on from JAYSPO010001753.1 coordinate 1,071, forward strand.
GGGAACCGATCGTAGAGTTCCACGAAGTTGCGACGGCCGTGAGCGAGGCAGTTTGCCAGAATCGTGTCGA
>JAYSPO010001754.1:0-1221 GCA_043722015.1 Candidatus Kuenenia sp.
ATCCGTTCTGCCGCCGATCAGCCGATTGATTCTTCGATTGGAAGCACCCACCGTCGGGAATGGGTTGAGCAGTTCGTACAGTCGTACGGAACCGATGAAAACGACGAACAATTGGCCTTTGAAGGCAATATCACGCAGGCCTTACTGATGATGAATGGTGAGGATCTTCAGGCCGCGATCCCGCTGACGGCCGCCGAAGTTGCCAAGTCTGTTCAGGAAGGTTCACAAGGAGTTCTCAAATCCCTCGAACGCATTGCAATGGCCACGCTGAATCGCGAACCATCAGAGAAAGAGGAAAAGATCTTTCGTGGTCGCTATCGGGCTCTCACTCGTTCAATGCCGGAAGATGTAGCAATCCGCACGGCCACCGAAGACATGCTCTGGGCTTACCTGAACAGCAGCGAATTTACGTCAGTCCATTAGAGTTGCATTGGCAACGCTCAGGGTTTTCTCTGACGCCATGTCCGTGACAACAGCGGAAGGATTCTCACCCAGCCGCAATAGCTGCTGATGCCGGAAAAGATCAGGCCAAGCCCCATGAATGCCGTGCAACACAGACCGATCGGTCGTGACCCCGGTATTGCAGCCAACACAACACTGGCCATGACCAGCATTCCATTGGCGAATATTGCCTGACGTTCAAGAGTCATGACGTGCCTGTTACTACGTACCCACGCCCGCTGCATCTCGACTCAACTGTAGTATGTGAGCAATCAACTCATGCTCCCCGGGTTGGCAAATCGGTTCCTGCGGCAGGTTCGATTCAACAGGATCAGTGTTTCCTGGGGCCGCCGCAGTTGGCACCTCTTCCGCCTGTTCATGCAACCATGAGTCTGCGGAAGCGAACAGCCGTTCCAGGACCAGATCACCGAGGGGTGAGAGTGCGTCCTTTGCAATCGGCGATTGAACAGAATTTGATGCAATGGTAAACGTTACCGGCAGGCTCCATGCCGTTGCCGTGTCAGAACTGTCAAACGCCCGAATCCAGACGCGATAGTTATTCGTTGTTGTCAAATCTGTGGTTGGGGTATACGAAGTTGACAGCAGGTTCGCATCACTGATCTCGCGAACGCCCGTCGTCAAGTTTGCCAGCCAGATCTCATAACGAGTCGCCCCGGAGACTGATGTCCATGTGATCGTAGGACGCGCGGGTTGTCCATTGCTGGTCGGTGACGTGATGCGTGGAGCTCGACCGACCTCGAAGTCAAATCCCGTGCTCCA
>JAYSPO010001755.1:0-3126 GCA_043722015.1 Candidatus Kuenenia sp.
GCACTCTTTCGCATTCCCTGCTCTCAGGGAGAAGTGGGAATTAGTAAATAATACCTCGTTTCGCTCGTTACGGCGGTCTTACCCTTGCCTGTTGTCCCCGAGTAATTTGCATAGCCCGCCATCCAGCATGCTCCGCCGATCCGATTCGAAATCGCAGAGACAATCTTGGACTTGGTATTTGGATTAGTCCAAAACAGCCACTCAGAATTGTCGGCAGCTCCCGTTACCGCGTCATTGATATACGTCCAAGACCCGTTGGTATAGAATGCGTTGGCAGGGGCTGAAGGCACATTAGCCAGTACATCACCATCATCGTTGATGTCTTTAGCGTTTGAATTGAAGGTTGCGATCGGTTCAAGCGTGCCTCCGAAAGGTAAACGTCCTACCCGGGATTCCACGCGATTTTTCGCACCAAGAACCGTATAGGTTACTGCCGCGACACCTGAATTATTCAGGGCAGATCCGATGAAGGGTATCGGGCTAGGGGTTCCAGTCTCATTGAATAACACGGGGGAACCATCCATCAAGGTCGCCGTGACTTGGCCAGAGTTGTTTAGGTCTTGCACGTACTTAACGCCGACAAGCGATCGAACGGCGTTGGTCCGGATGTTCACGATGTCACCTTGAAAGACGGTTGGCTGTGAGAGTGTGTTTTGGCTGGTGACTAGCACGTCCCCAAAATCGTTGATACGAATTCCGTAGGAATATGCTGACCAGGTTGGCTTGGGCAACAGTCCCCCTACGTGATGTATAAGATTATAGAAATACCCAATTCGCCCGCCAGCACTGTCGTGGAAGTACCCGACAACTTCGAAATTGTTGTTGATGCCGACACACGACGATCCAATATAGCCGACTGGTAGAGTAGGTATATATTCGTCAAGGGAGTGTACCGTCTGTGGCGTTCCAATCATGCCTCCATGGTCGTAGATGAATCCACGGTGTGGATTGCCTACTGACAAATCAGCGGTCCCGTGGAATCCGATGACCATGCCAACGTCATTCATGCCATTCACCATTGCATTAGGCTCAAGAGCCATCCGATTCAGAACGTAATGTTGCGCTTGAACACCCGCCGCGTAACTCTGGATCAGCAGGCACAGCCAAGCTGTCAGTATCCACGCCGATTGACTACGTTTCGGCCTTGTGAACGGACCAATGGTTACTGGTTCGTATGGACCGCGATGAGTTTGTTGTGGCAGCGGATCTTGCGTAAAACAGGCAGGGAATTGTGGTTTCTGTCGCATCGGCGTTTCCTCGTTTGCTTGAAGGGGTGGGTACATGGATCGCTGAAAGGGGACGACTGCGGGCAGACGCGAACGTGTGCCAACGGCTGGCGGTACCCGAAGCTTGCCAGCTACGTTCGTTTCGTCTGAATCGCAGCGCCTCTACTTATCAATGCGCCGCGGCGCCCCCAACCCCGCCAAAATTCTCTCGAGATTCTTGAATATCAGGCGGCGGGCGTGTCTTCTGCTGAGATCTCGCGATGTAACCAACTCCGGGCGTATCGCCATTCCCGTTCGATGGATCGCAACGGACGACCGAGAAGTTCCGCGATTTGAGGCATACTTAAGCCCGCGTAGAAGCGAAGTTTGATCAGACGAGCGGCCGATTCATCCTGCGCTGCGAATTTTTCAAGGGCCTCATCCATGGCGAGTAGCTCATCGTCAGGAAGCGAAGTGACCAGCCCATCAAGAACCTCAGGGCTCGCGCGATGAAAATCACCACCATGCTTGAGGCGGCGCCTATGTCGGGCATTCTCAATCAAAATGGACCGCATCGCATCGGCGGCGGCCGCGAAGAAATGGCCACGAGAATCCCAGTGTTGAACACGCTCAACATCCACCAGCCGCACGTACGCTTCGTGTACTAAGGCCGTCGCCTGCAGCGTATGATCCGGCCGTTCGTTCTTCATCCGTACAGCCGCCAGTTTCCGCAGTTCGTCATAAACCAGCGGCAATAACTGTGCGGCTGCCGCCGGATCGCCCGATTCAATTTGCGAAAGGATTTGCGTGACGTCGGCCATGGACTACAGCTCCGGGACAAACGGGATTGTTGCCCAACATACTGAACCTGCAGACAACAACCAATCCACTTCTGCCCCGGATATGAAAAACGCAGCCGTCGCTGGCCGATACGCCAAAAATCGTGAAACGGCACGACGGTTGTCAAAACATCAGTCTGCGCTGTCGAAATGACGACAAATCCCTCTGTGCGAGAGTGCAGGGGCGGTTGCCACCATGGCGAGAATCAGCTCCAGCCCAACCCACTCAGGTGGGCGTGTCATGAGTCAGATTTGTGGGAACGATCGACAGTTCAGTCCGACCCGCCGAACCAGGCAACGAGATATGCGAACCAGCTTCGGTGAGACCGGCCGGAGCAAGTCCTCGCTCAATTTCAAGCTGCTCCGGTCACATCGACCGACGCAGCGAACGCTGTAGCCACAATTCCGCAGGTGTCATCAAATCGATGGCAAGCAAGGTGCGTTTTCTGGCCATGCCAGCGGTCGCCGGAATCCGGTTGATTTGGTAAATCTGGCGACAGATCTTTCAATGTCGAATCTGCCTCAAGACTGACCGTCCTGAGTCAGAAACGCACTGACGAAGGTGATCGCGAATTCCGCATCGAACCGCCATCGCTGACCTGCGTCGGTCGGTCCCCAAAGACGCACAGAAGAACATTTCGTCTCCGAACTTCGATCGGCATCGGCCGGAGCGAGAAAACATCCACGCAAATAGGGTTGCCCGAGCAATTCATGATGATGACGTGTAAACCGTGGTAAGAAATCGTTGCGCCCGAGTCTGCCTCAGTGATTCCATCGAGCAAACCGTCGGAGGCTGACATCGCGGTGGTTTTGGCGCGAACGATGGTGACAGTATTGCTGCGCGGATGGGATGAGAACCCCGTTCGAGTTACTTATCAACGGCTTGTGTGCTCGGACGGTCAATTCTGTCGGCATCTGAGCGTCTGCTTACTTCTTCAAGTAGTCTTCGCGAATTTTGTGCAGATGTTTCCAGATCTCCGAACCCCGATCCAGCGGTGAGACACAGACAAAGATGTAGTTGCGGTCCTTGCTGCTCCATGTCTGAATCTCCAGGTGCAACTTTTGCGGCTTCTTTGTGGCAA